>CALJKH010000001.1 GCA_937973575.1 uncultured Solirubrobacterales bacterium
CCCGGTGGGGACTGGAAGCTTGAGGATCTTGGGTCCACGAACGGTGTGCTTGTAAACGGTGCACGCGTTGCCGGCAGTACTCCACTTAAGAGCGGCGACAGGATTCAGCTTGGCCACACCGACATGACCTTCGAAATCGGCTGATCATGCTCGAGCCTGTCTCACTCGCTCTGCAGCTGGGCTTCCTGGCTGTTCTGTTCCTCTTCCTC
Source organism: uncultured Solirubrobacterales bacterium (assembly GCA_937973575.1). Lineage (GTDB taxonomy): Bacteria > Actinomycetota > Thermoleophilia > Solirubrobacterales > Solirubrobacteraceae > WLNJ01. The sequence continues at coordinate 210 of CALJKH010000001.1, forward strand.
GCATGGGTAGCGGCCAGCGCGCTTCGTGATGTCTCGCGCACCGGGGCACCAACCGCTGCGTCGGATCCAGACGCAACTGGCTTCCACGCCGCAGTGGACTCAATTGCCCTGCCAACCGCTGGCGGCGATGCTCGCCTTGTCGTCGTCTCAGCGCCAGGGCACGAGAAGGGCTGGACCTATGAAATTGGCCCAGGTGCGACCCTTGGGCGAGGAGAGGTAGAGATTCAGCTCGACGACCCTCTCGTGTCAAATCGCCATGCTCGCATCGTTCGTGAGGGCTCAACCCTCGTCATCGAAGACCTCGGGTCAACCAATGGAACTTGGCTTAACGACGCGACGCTAGGTGGGCCTAGTCCTCTTCATGCTGGCGACAGGATCAGGCTCGGCGACAGTGAGTTCAGGTTCGAGCCGTGACGCTCCGAGTAATCGAACACGCCGAGCGCAGCGACACTGGCGAGGTGCGTCCCGCCAACGAGGACTCGTTCCTAGTCAGGAGCCCGCTCTTCGTCGTAGCTGATGGGATGGGAGGCGCTAACGCTGGTGAGGTGGCCTCGCGGGCAGCAGTGGAGACATTCGCAGCGGGCTTGCCGCAGGCCGAAAGCGCGGGGGCCCGTCTCGCCGAGGCGGTTAGGGCAGCTAATCGCCGCATTAACCAGGAGTCCACTGCAGATTCAAGTCGGCGGGGAATGGGAACAACAGTCACCGCGGCCCTAGTCGGCGATGGGGACATAACCCTTGCCCATGTCGGTGACTCGCGCGCGTATCTGGTGCGAGGCGGCAAGATCTCACAGCTGACTCAGGACCACACTTTGGTTGACGAGCTTGTCCGCCAAGGCCAGTTGACGGAAGCCGAAGCAGCAGTGCACCCGCAACGCTCGATCATTACGCGCGCACTTGGGCCAGAGCCAAGCGTCGAAGTCGATGTGACCACCCACGAGGTTGAAGCTGATGATGTCCTCTTGCTCTGCAGCGACGGTCTCACTGGCATGGTCGGCAACGAGCAAATCCTTGAAATTGTGACCAGCTCCACATCCTTGGCAGCCGCGTCGAAGGCATTGGTTGATGCCGCGAACGCTGCAGGCGGACGCGACAACATCACGGTCCTCCTTGCCCGGGTTGGTGAGGGAGGCTCGAAGCTCGCAGCGCCACTTCAGCGCAAGCCTGTTGTTGGCGGTGCCGCATCAGTAACTCAACCGGCCGGTAAGAGGTCAAAGAAGGCCTTGCTCGCCGCTGTAGCAGCGGTAGCAGTGGTGTTCGTACTACTCGGTGCTGGCTGGCAAGCCTCACAGGCAGTCTTCTTCCTAGGAACTGACTCCCAGGGAACCGTCACTGTCTATCGCGGACTGCCCTATGAACTTCCGCTTGGGATCGACCTTTACAAGCAGTGGTACGTCAGCGGTGTTCCGGCAGCCTCAGTCTCGCCAGCTGAGAGAGCACGCCTACTCGATCACAGGTTCAGGTCAAAGCGGGACGCATCAGATTTGATCGCCAGTCTCGAGCGGGGCGACCTCAACAAGTGAAGGCCCGCAACCGCGAGCTCTTCGCTCTCATACCAGCGTCGCTACTTCTGGCTGGGGGCTTCGCCGCAGTCTTCATCCAGAGCAAGAGCAAGATAAGCAGCCTGTCGCTCAGCTACGGGGCGATCTTCCTAGGCCTTTGCCTCGCGGGCCATATTGTGGTTCGGCTGACAGTTCCGGATGCCGACCCGTACATGTTCCCGCTGGTTGCAGTCCTAGCTTCGATTGGGCTGGTGATGATCTACCGAATCAACACCGACCTTGCCCTGCAACAGGCCCAGTGGTTTGTGATCGGACTAATCCTCTTCGCTGCCACTTTGGTGTTTCTGCGGGACTACCGAAAACTTGAGCGATATCGATACACCATCGCGGCGGTATCGCTGGGGCTTTTGCTCCTGCCTCGCGTGCCTGGAATTGGCCAGCAGGTGAACGGCGCCTACCTTGGCGTGCGCCTACCAGGCGGAGTCGTATTCCAGCCAACCGAGTTCGCGAAGATTGGAATTGTCATCTTCCTCGCCTCGTACCTCCGTGACACTCGCCAGGTACTGGTCCAAGGCGGGCACAAAATCCTCGGCTTGAACATCCCAAGGCTGAAGCACCTTGGTCCGCTCCTGCTGATTTGGGGAGCAGCGATGTTCATGCTCATTTTCATCCGCGACCTTGGCTCCTCGCTGATGTTCTTCGGTGGATTTTTGGCGGTCCTTTATGTGGCCACGGGCAAGGTCAGCTACCCGTTCGTAGGGCTACTTCTGTTCTCGCTAGGAGCTTGGTTCCTTGGGACGCATGTCGGCCACGTCCACGATCGTGTTGACGCATGGCTTAACCCCTTCGACCCTGTTCTCTACAACCGGACCGGGGGCAGCTATCAGCTCGCCCAATCGCTCTTTGCTCAAGGCGATGGAGGTGTGCTCGGTAAGGGGCTAGGCGAGGGGATGATTACGACGCCTTCTGGAGGCGCTCTCGTTCCAGCACCTCAGACCGACTTGATTTACGCGGTGATCGTTGATGACCTCGGCTTGACAGGTGCGTGCGGGGTGATCGCCTGTTACCTGCTGTTCGTTGCACGCGGGTTCAAGGCAGCCACCATGGCTAGGGACTCGTTCTCCACGCTGCTCGCTGCTGGACTTACATCTGTCTTTGCGCTTCAAGTGTTCGTAATCGTTGGCGGAGTCACGAAGGTAATCCCGTTAACTGGCGTCACGCTTCCCTTTATCTCGTACGGAGGCTCATCGATGGTTGCCAACTTCGTGCTCCTAGCGCTACTTCTCCTCGTTTCGGATCGAGCTAGGAGACCTGCGTGACACGCCCAATCGTTCGACTCTTCGCTCTGTTCACGATCCTCTTTGCGGTCCTCGTCGGCTTCACAGCTAAGTGGACTGTGTTTGACGCAAAGAACTTGCGTGACAACCCGCTCAATAAGAGGGTCCTGCTCGAGGAACTCCAGATCGACAGAGGCACGATCTTTGCTCAAAACGGCACCGTCCTGGCCAAGTCCGTGAAGGGCGTAGGCAAGAGCTGGAAGCGTGAGTACCCAATGGGCGACCTCTTTGCCCAAACAATCGGCTGGTCATACCCAGCGCGTGGCATTCCTGACACAGGAACAGAACTCTTTCGGCGTGATGCCCTACTCGGAAAGTCCGATGCGCTGAGCGCTGCCTTTGGCCAAATTAATGGCCACAAGAAGATCGGTAATGGCCTGAAAACTTGGCTTGACCCCGAGGCCCAGCGTGTGGCAATGCGTGACTTGCAGCAGGCTGCCGCTCAAGATGGGACTGGTCATGGTGGAGCTGTGGTCGCGATGGACCCCCGGACCGGAGCGGTCAAGGTGATGGCCAGCATTCCTTCGTTCGCCCCATCTGATTTGAACGCCGCGCGGACATCTACTGGGTCGCCGCTTCTTAATCGAGTCACCCAGGGGCAATATCCGCCAGGCTCAACTTTCAAGGTTGTGACCGCTGTAGCAGCGATCGACAGTGGCAAGTACACCCCGGAGTCCCTCGTTGACGGCAGCAACGGCCAACCGTTCTCTGGCGTTCCGCTCAACAACGATGACAACGGCGACTACCCCAATGTCAACCTGACTGACGCCCTCACCTTCTCCGTCAATACCGCTTGGGCGAATGTTGCAACGAGTCTTGGTCGCGACACGATGACCACTTATATGCGGCGCTTTGGCTTCGACCGCAAACCTGAACTCGACTATCCAGCAGACCAGATGCTTCCGTCGGGCGCGCGGGTGAAGGGCACGATCGTTCCTCCGACTGACTTCAACGTTGACCTTGGCCGCCTCGGTATTGGCCAGGACAAGCTGACGGTCACCCCGATTCAGATGATGGAAGTCGCAGCTGCTGTTGCGAACAAGGGCGTGCTGATGCAGCCTCGGATCGGCGACAAGATTCTTGATCCCGATGGCCAGACTCTGCGCCGGATAGTTGCTGAGAAGCAGAGCCGGGTCATGAAGCCTTCAACTGCGGCGTCTGTAAACCAGATGATGCAGCGAGTTGTTGACGAGGGAACAGGTACCGCAGCTTCACTTCAGGGCATTCAGGTGGCAGGTAAGACGGGCACCGCTCAGATCGATCCGGCAGCAAATGTCACCCAGCCGTGGTTCATTGCGTTTGCTCCGGCAAACAACCCAACAATCGCGATCGCGGTGACGCTGGAGCGCAGTCAGGGCGGGTTTGGCGGCACAGTCGCCGCCCCAATCGCAAGAGATGTTTTGGAGGTTCTCTTGCGGCAGGCAGGTTCAACGGGCTAATCGGTGAATCAGTAAGAGCTATGCCCGAAATCACGCCAGGAACAGTCATCGCAAACCGCTATACGGTCGGTGACCGCCTTGGTTCTGGTGGCATGGCCGATGTTTACCTTGCGCATGACGCCGAGCTTGGCCGCAACGTGGCCTTGAAGGTTCTTCATAGGCAGTTTTCCGACGACCCTGGCTTCGTCGACAGGTTTCGTCGAGAGGCTCAGTCCGCAGCAGGCCTTCAACACCCCAATGTTGTTTCCGTGTTTGACAGAGGGGATTGGGACGGCACCTCTTGGATCGCCATGGAGTACCTCCCTGGAACCACGCTCAAGGAAGTTGTTCGCCAGCAGGCCCCGCTTGACCCAGCTCGGGCCACCCGTATTGCTCTTCAGGTCAGCCAGGCAGTTGCATTCGCCCACAGGACTGGGGTAATCCACAGGGACATCAAGCCCCAGAACGTGATGATCGGCCCGGATGATCGTGCCACCGTCACTGATTTTGGAATTGCTCGCGCTGGCGCAGCTGGCGTCACCGAGGCTGGTTCAGTGCTCGGGACAGCGCACTACATCTCCCCTGAGCAGGCGCAGGGCCATGACGCAGGCCCGCAGGCAGATGTTTACTCAATCGGAATCGTCCTCTACGAAATGCTCACCGGCCGAGTCCCATTCGACGCCGAGACTCCAGTCGCAATTGCAATGCAGCAGGTGACCGCCGAGCCACAACCGCCCTCTGCGACTACACCGGGGATCCCCACCGACCTTGAGGCGTTGACGCTCCAATGCCTTGCCAAGGACCCTGCCGCCCGCCCGGCTGGGGCAGATGAGCTAGTCGTCCGCCTAGACACCATCAGCGAGCGACTCAGAGTGTCAGCCGACCCAGGGGCAACGGTTGCCTTTGGGGCCACCGCGGCAACCACAGCGTTGGCTGCTGGTGCGGGTGCCGCTGTAGCAACAGCTATCGACACGCCTCCGCCTACCCCGCCTACACCGCCTGCCACTCCAGACGAGCAGGGCACGGCGGACGATCCAAATCCGAATCGCAAGTGGTGGATCGCTGGCGGCATCACCGCTGCCATCGCGGTTGCGGGCATCGCATTGTTCCTGCTGATCAAGCCGGCGCCCCAGATCACAATGCCACTTGTGGTTGGCAAGGATGTCCAAACCGCGACCACAATCGTCTCCAATGCAGGGTTCACAAGTGCACCTGATATTCAAAAGGTGCTCAGCGCTGAGCCGAAGGGCCGGGTCATCAAGCAGAACCCGCTCGCCAATGCCAAGGTCGGCAATGACACCAAGGTTGTCCTGACTATTTCCGACGGGCCTGGCGATGTTCAGATTCCTACGGTGGCCGACCTTAAGGCTGCAGACGCGCAGAAGAAGCTCGAAAAGCTTGGTTTCAAGGTCGCTGTTCGTCAGAAGGCGAGTAGCGATGTCGACAAGGGCAATGCGATCGGAACCGATCCAGCTGCCGGAGTGTCCGTTGTCAAGGGGACTGAGATCACTCTGTTCGTGTCGAGCGGGCCTGCGCCGATTGCGGTTCCGCCAGTGGTCGGGCAACAGATTGACGCTGCCAGAGCAACTCTCCAAGGCGCTGGCTTCAACGTGACGACTTCAGATGACACGAGCTGCACAGCGAGTGTTAACACAGTCACATCCCAGTCCCCAGCAGGGTCAAGCAAGGCTGACAAGGGCAGCACAGTCTCACTGGGAGTTGCGGTTGATTGCGCCACGGTGCCAACGCTTGTGGGTAACACTCGAGACCAAGCAGAGACCGCCCTCACTCAGGCTGGCTTCACCAACATTGTGTTCACTCCAAACCCTGCTGATCCAGCCTGGACGGTCAAAAGCTCGAATCCGGCGAGTGGGACCAAGAAGCCGAAGACAACCAAGGTGACCGTTACTCTCGGCGCTCCGTGATCCCGAGCTTGAAAGTCGCAGTCCTTGCTGGTGGCCGCTCCTCTGAGCGCGATGTCTCTATTGCCTCAGGCGAGTCTGTACTAGCTGGCCTACTAGAGGCCGGCCACGAGGCACAGCTAATCCGAGTTGACGCTGAGGGCGTCTGGACTCTCGATGGCAGCGAGGTTGCCTTAGTCCCAGGCAAGGGAATCCCTGGCTTTGATGTGGCGTTCCCAGTGATGCACGGCCCCTATGGAGAGGACGGGACGCTCCAAGGCCTCCTCGAGTCCCTGCGGATCCCGTTCGTTGGGTCGGGAGTAGCGGCCTCGGCGATCTGCCTCGACAAGATTCTCGCTAAGCAGCGACTAGATCAAGAGGGGGTCGCTCAGGTTGACTATGTCGGCCTCACCGCGGGCGATTGGGCGGAGCGCAGAGAGGCAGTTCTCGCAGCTTCGCGGACGCTCGGCTCGCCGGTCTGGGTCAAGCCAGCCCGGCTTGGTTCATCGGTCGGGATCACTCGAGTTGACGACCCGTCATCTGATCAACTCCCAGCCGCGATCGAGACTGCCCTCGCTCACGACCCCCGGGTGATCATTGAGGAGTCGTGCACAGGTCGCGAGGTCGAAGTGTCGGTGATTGAGAAAGTTGACGAGCAGGGGCGAGTCAGCTTGGTTCTCTCACCAGCCGGCGAGATCACTCTGCCCGGAGCAGCCGAGGGAGAGTGGTACGACTACGCCCGCAAGTACGAAGCTGGCGGAATGGAGCTAGTAGTCCCTGCACAGCTGGCGGAGGAGCAGAGCGCGCTACTCGCCGAGACGGTTGGCCGGGCATTTCGCGCACTTGGCTGTGAGGGCTACAGCCGAGTTGACACATTCGTCGATGGCGACCGAGTGCTGATAAACGAGATCAACACTTCACCAGGCTTCACTCAGACAAGCGTCTTCTCAAGCCTTTTCGCAGCCGACGGCCGCGCGTATCCGGACATTCTTGACGAGTTACTTGCCACTGCCTTGGCACGCGCAGAGCGCGAAGCTCAACACACCTTCTAGCGCAGGACTGTTACTTCCTGGATCTCCACCTTGGTTCCACCAGGTGGGAGGGTGGTAATCCAAATCAGGTACCAGCGGTGAGGCTTACCCGAGTTTGCAAGTTTGATCGTGTCACTCCGCCTAATCGACTCCGGCGGGCTGAGGCGAACCCAACCAGGCGGCGGGCCCGATGCTGGCGTTCCGCCCGCTGGGCCGGATCCTTGCGCAGACGGGCTGGGCAAATCGCCATCAGCGACCCAGATTGAGGCTGTAAAGCCAGGTGTCGAGGTCTTGATCCCAATCGCTCTGGCGGCGACTCCTGGGGCTGCGTCAATCGCAACCCCAACTCCACCCTTTTCAAGGTTGCCCGATGAGTAACTCTCAGATGTCCACGAGGTATTGCGGTCGCCGTCCAGCATCGAGCCGGCCTCTGAGTTGTGCTCGCGACCGTCCCCAAATGGGTCATATGGGTGGGCGGCTTCGGCTGCGAGTGGAACTTGTCTGAGGCCACTCGGAGTTGCGCCCCTGACGCCAGTTCCGCGGTGCAGGCCGTTCCAGCCAACAACGCCGACTGCGACCAGTGCAGCGATCACTAGGCCAGCGACGAGAGTTCTGGTTCGCCTCTTACGGACACCGAGCGGAACAGTCGCTTTCGTTTGCGGAGGGAGCGTTTCGAGGACGCTTGTGGCCTCGCCCCGGGTAGAGCCCCGGCGCGATGCTTCAAGCGCCAAGGCGCTCTCAAGGTCTGAGGTGAGTTCGCGGAAGCTTGAGTACCGGTCGGCTGGGTCCTTTGCAGTGCACTTATCGACGATCGCTGCGACGGTCGCGGAGACCTCTGGGCGGATTGTCTGAACGTCCGGCATAGGGTCGCGGACATGACACATCGCTACGGCCACTGGACTGTCGGCAGCAAAGGGAACTTTGCCGGTCAGCATTTCGAACAGGACGATTCCTAGCGAGTAGATGTCGGACTGCGCGCCTACCTGCTCGCCGAGAGCTTGCTCCGGCGAGACATAATCGGTTGTGCCGATCACACGACCATCGGCCGTAAGGCCATGCTCGTCAAGTGTCCGAGCAATCCCGAAGTCAGTGACCTTGGCGCGACCGTCGCGGTCGATCAGAACATTCTGCGGCTTTACATCACGGTGGATGATGCCCCCGTCGTTGGCAGCGCTTAAGCCTCGCGAGATCTCAATTGCGTAGGCGATCGCCTCGGGAACATCCAAGCGCTCATTGCGCTTAATCCGGTCCTTGAGCGTCTCGCCATCAACGAACTCAAGGACGATGTACGGCCGGCCCTCGTCATCGCCGGCGTCGATTACGCCAACCAGATTCGGATCACCGAGGTTGGCAACAGACTTAGCTTCCCGGCGGAAGCGTTCAAGGTGGTCTGCATCCGAGGCGGTGGAACGGTGCATGAGCTTCACAGCGACTGGGCGCTGCAGCTTCTCATCATTTGCGCGATGGACGGTCGACATACCGCCCGAGCCAACCTGTGCCTCTAGTCGGTAACGGCCACCAATCAGAGTTCCTTCGAGTCCCGACACTGTCGAGTGTGCGTCAGGCGGCCCGGAGGCCGTGTTCGTCGCCCGTTATGCCAAGGGCTGGAACGCTGACGATGCCAGCTTCGTCAGTGACTGTTCCGATTACCTTGGTACCGGGGTGGTGCGCCGCAAGGATTTCAACTGCCGAATCGGCCTGCTCAGCAGGCACTGTCACAGCAAAGCCGCAACCCATGTTGAAGACCTCATACATCTCATGGGCAGGCACACCGCCGCGGTCGGCAATTAGCCCGTAGACAGGTTGTGGGGGAAGTGGGGAATCGATTCGGTAGCCGACTCCGTTGCCGAGGCGAAGGAAGTTGAGGAGTCCACCGCCAGTCAGGTGGAACAGGCCGGAGGTGTCGATGTCCGAGCGCAGAAGCTCAAGCGCGCCGCGGACATAGATCTCAGTCGGGACCAGAAGTGCCTCCGTGAGGGAGGCGCCGCCGAGCTCGCTTGGGCGCTCGTTGGGATCGCCACCATCAAGGAGCACCTTTCGGGCAAGGGTTAGCCCGTTTGAGTGGACGCCGCTGGAGGGAACTCCAACAATCGTGTGGCCCGGCGCGATAGCCGAACCATCAACGATCTTGCTGATAGTCACGGTGCCTACTGCGGCAGCGCAGAGGTCAAATCCGTCAGGCGAAGGATGGCCGCGGATCAGCTCTGGGATCTGGGCAAGTTCGCCGCCAGGGATCTCAACCCCAGCCAACTCGGCTCCCTTGCGAAGGCCCTCTGCAATTTGCCCAAGGCGCTCGGGGTTGGATTCTTCGACAGCGAGGTAGTCGACCAGAGCGATCGGCTCAGCTCCAACGCAGACAAGGTCATTGACGTTCATTGCGACGCAGTCGATCCCGACTGTGTCGAGAACGTTTGCCTGCTCCGCTACAACAAGCTTTGAGCCAACTCCATCTGTGCAGATCGCGAGGCCGAGGTCGTCTGTGAGCCGGAGCACCGCGGCAAAGTGTCCGGGTAGAGGCAGAACCCTTGACGGAGAGCCAGTATTGATCTTGGCAAGGGCAGAGATGATGGCCGCGACGCCAGCATCGGCTTCGCGAACATTTACACCAGCATCGGAGTAGGCATCACTCATTAGCGTGCATCTTCGCCCAGCGAGCGGATGCGCAGTATTGCCGCTGCCGCTAGGGCCAGTCGCCAGAGCGCCCAAGGGACAACATTGCCGCTCCGCTCAAGCCGCGTGGCCAGGGGCCTAGCGACCACAGCCGAAGCGAATGCTGCAGCTGCGCCGGCCGCTACGGCGGGGAGATCGTGGTCCTTGATCCCCCCACTGGCAGCCTGCCCCACCTCGAGAGCTGAGGCCGCGAGTGAGGTTGTTACGAGTCCGGCGCGGGCCAGGCGGGCTGCCTCTCCACCACTAAACCCACGCAGGCGACCAGCGACCGTTGCTGCCCCGGAACGGCTGACCCCGGGCCAGAGAGCAAATGACTGCGACACCCCAAGCGCGATTCCGTCTCCGATCGTCGCGTCAGCTGCCTTCCGTGAGCCGCCTAGCCCTGAGGTTGCGAGCATCGCGCTTGAGCCAGCAATCAGGCCCGCCGCGATCGTGGGTGGGGTCCCTAACTTTTCGCCGACCGCTTTGCGGGCGAGCAGGCCAACTGCTGCAGTTGGGGCGAGCATCCCAGCACGAAGGGCGAGTCCGCGGGCGCCTTTGGGCGCTCGAGTGCCCTCAACTGGGGGAAGCAGGGCGAGTGCCAAGGCCGTACCTGCGTGAAGTGCAATCTCAACTGACTTGCGCCGCTCAGAAGGAATCTCTGCGTAATGCATGCCCGTCAGCCAAGCGACCAGAGTCACATGCCCAGAGCTACTTATCGGCAGCAGTTCGGCTGGCCCGTGCAGCAGGCCGAGGACTGCTGCGTCTCGCACCCGAACCGGGGCGGCTTCCTCGGGATCAGCCGGCTGCTGCATCGGAGCCCGGCTCCGAGTCACTGCCCCGCCGCGAGCGCATTACAAGCCACACGACGATGCCAATAATTCCAGCGGCGACTAGGTAGTCAACGTACTCGAGGTAGTGCTTGACCTGCTCCCAGTTTTCACCGGCAGCGACACCTGCCCAGGTCAGCAGTAGGACCCAAGGGATGCAACCGAGCACTGTGTAAAGAGTGAACCGCCAGAAGGGCATCTTTGCCGCGCCGGCAGGAAGCGAAATGAATGTGCGAACGATCGGCAGCATGCGTGAGAAGAAGACTGTTGCCTCGCCGTGCTGCTCAAACCAACGGTCCGCGGTTTCGAGGTGGTGCTTGCGAATTCCGATCTTTGCGCCGTGCTTCTCAAGCAGGTCTGCCCGACCAATGCGGCCAATCCACCAGGTGATCCAGGAGCCGACGACATTGCCGGCCACCCCCGCGAAGACAACAGCGACGAAGGTGAACGATGCATTGGGTTCCGCCGACGCCTTGCCGGCGAAAAGCATTGTGGCCTCCGATGGGATCGGGATGCATGCGCTCTCCAGAAGCATGAGGACGAACACGCCCCAAGCGCCGATCGAGTCGATTACTTTGGTCGCAAAGTCGATTAGCGGCTGGGTGATTGAGGCAAGAAGAAGATCCACGGTGTCCAGAGCCTATTACGGCTGGGACCGGGGG
>CALJKH010000002.1 GCA_937973575.1 uncultured Solirubrobacterales bacterium
TGTCGAAGTACATCTACAAGGGGTCGACATCTACTTGGCCAACGCTCTCGAAGATGATCTCGTCAAGTCAGCGAGCAGTCCTCTTCTCAGAGGGCAGCACGAATGGGACTGCTGGCTACTTCCCGGCCTACTCTGGGATCGTGCAGGAAACGCCTTACTCGTTCCTGACGAGCAACCTCCTCACAGACCCTGCAGGGCTTGACGCCTCCTGTGCGACTAACCGCGGTGGCAGCAGTGGGTCGCTGTTCCTGATGAACCACTTCGTCACGCCAACTGTCACGGCCAACTATGCGAGTGACCTCGTGACGACAGCCGGGCAGGTAAATGGGAAAGCGACGATCATTGCTCGTGCTCGCGCCTGCCAGTCGCTGCGCCACAAGCTGCCAACCCTGATCGCAGTTGACCAAGTCCAACTTGGTGATGTCATCGGCGCCGCTAAGACGCTTAACGGCGCGTAGCTCCACTACTTCCGTAATCCGAACCCATGATTCGCTAGCTTGGCTACACCATGCGTCGCGTCTTAGCCCCTCTAATTGCCTGCTCGGCCCTGCTCGCCACGCCAGCAGCGGCCGTCGCATCCGCAGCGCCTCTGTCGATCACAGCAACGCCGGGCCTGACCCCTGCGTTCAGCACCGCCACCAGTGACTACTGGCTTAACTGTCCGTCGGGCACAGTCTCGCTTGCGGTTGTAGCTCCGAAGACAACGAAGGTTTCCATCGCTGGCAAGAAGGCCGCCACCGGCACCTTCACCGCAACGGTGCCTCTGACAGCCGGCAAGGAATTTAAGTGGACGGTCGCAGTCAAAACAGGATTCAAGACGAAGACAACAACCCACTACGCGCGATGCACGCCAGCCGATATGCCGATCCCCACTGCTACACGGACAGGCCCCACAGCTGCTTCGTTCTACCTCCTCAACCCAGGCCTCCCCGCGTCAACTATTGGCAAGGGCTCATACACAATGTTGGTGGATGGCAACGGCGTTCCTGTTTGGTGGCGAACCTCAACAATCGGGCCACTCAACCCAACAGTCATCGACAGCACAACGATCGCGAGCTTTGTCCCGACCTCGCTTAACCAGCTTGGCGACTTCAGCTTCGGGCGCTGGCTTTTTTGGAACTTCAACGGCCAACTAATTGGCAGGTTCAATGCCCCCACTATCGGCATGGACCCCCACGAGCTAGTCAAGCTGCCCAACGGGCATTTCATGACTGTCAGCTACGAGCCGATCTCACCAATTGACCTATCTGGTGTGGGTGGCCCAGCGCAGTCCACTGGCTACCGCGCCCTTGTCCGCGAGATCTCAGCGGATGGAACGGTCTACTGGTCATGGCATGCCAACGACTGGATTTCACCCAGTGAGCTAGTCCCATGGGTTCAGCAGCTCATTCATGCAAACACTCGCAACACTCTCATCAACGGTTACCCAGCCTTTGACCTCGACCACGTTTCCGCGATTTCGCCCGATGACGATGGCTTTGTCTTCTCGTTCCGCCACCTTGATGCCATCTACCAAGTCAGCAAGGCGACAGGCGAAATCCTCTGGAAGATCGGTGGCTCTCGCACTCCCCAGTCGCTTGATGTGATCGGCGACCCCGTTGGTGGCGACCACCCGTTAGGCGCACCTCACGATGTCCGCGTTCTGCCTGATGGCACTGTGTCGGTCCTCGACGACGGCCTCGGCTGGGCCCGTAACCCGCGAGTCGTCCGCTACCGGATTGACACGGTTGCGAAGACAGCAACAGTCGTCAGCATCTTCAACCTCAGCGGCATCCATGGGTCCAACTGCTGCGGCAGCGCACGCCTGTTGAACAACGGCAACTGGGTCATCTCCTGGGGTGCAAATAACTCGGTCACTGAGACAAACGCAACTGGCAATCCTTTGCTCACGCTTACCCTGCCGAAGGGAATGCCTTCATACCGGGCCCAGCCGATCACGGACCCGAAGATCACAGCCGCGTATTTGAGGTCAGCGATGGACAAGTCGCTAACCGCCGTGCCTGCCTCCTAGCGGGGACTCCTTCCAAACGGCCGTCCGGTAGCGCCGTCAGCCTTCGCTCTGATGGATCAGCACGGCTACGACTCACTTTCAGCAGGCGAACGTTCCCGCTATTGGGGGGCCCGGTTCCGCATCGCCGAGTGGGCCAGGAACAGCGCGCTTGTCATCCCATGCTCTTACCTTGCTGGGGCAATCATTCTCGCGCTGATCATGTCCCAGACTGAGGGAACTAGCGACGCCCTTGATCTAAAGGTTGACAACGACACAGCTAGGACTCTCCTGTCCTCCATCGCCGGCGGAATGATCGCGTTCTCGGGCCTTGTTGTTTCAGTGGCAGTGCTTGTAGCCCAATTCGCAGCTGGTCAGTACTCGCCGCGGCTTGTCTCTGGCTTCCGCCGCGACCGCATGTTCAAGCGCGCGCTCGGGCTGTTTATCGCCCCGGCCGTCTACTCATTGGTTTGCCTTCGCGAGATCGGTCGCAGTGGAGCTACCCACGCCCCGAGCGTCACCCTCGGCGTCGCATTCATCCTTCTTGCGATCGCGATCGTCGCTTTCTTCATGCTGATTGGTCGCCTACTGGACCTCCTCCGGCCACGCAAACTCGTCGAGCGGCTTGTAAGAGAGGGAGCCCATTCAGCCACGGAGGTTTACCCGTACCGGGAGGGTCATTCCCCGCCCAGCCGGGATCCCCACGAGGATGACCCCTACGAGCTCTTCCGCTACCGCGGTGATCCGGCAATCCTGAGCGCACTCGACCGCGGCAGGCTAGTCCGACTCGCCAAGGCTCATGACTCGGTTATTGAAATCACAGTTGGCGTTGGCGCTTACATTCCAAAAGCAGCTGCCATCTTCAAGGTGCATTCCCCGAGTGGCAAATCCGGTGTGCCTGAATCAGACCTCCAGAAGTGCGTGATTGTCGGGGATGGCAGAACCATCACTCAAGACCCTGGCTTTGCGATCAGGTCAATGGTTGACATCGCCATCCGCGCCCTGTCGCCTGCAGTCAACGACCCGACTACCGCAGTCGAGGTGCTCGATGGGCTTGAGACATTCCTGCTGGCGCTCGCTTGGCGTGACCTTGACCGCGGCAGGATCGCTGACAGGCAGGGCAACGTCCGCCTTGTCTTCCCCAACTCAAACTGGGAGGCCTTACTTGACTTGGCCATCAGTGAGATTCGGATTTTCGGCGCTGGTTCACCGCAGGTAACTCGCAGGATGACTGCGCTTCTTGACGACTTGGATCGCCATGCGCCCGACTCCCGCGCCGCATCAATCCAGTTCCAGCGCGAGCGCCTGCGTCTAGCCGTCGAGAGCAATGTCTCAAGCACGGCAGAGCAGTCTTACGGGTTAACGGCCGACCGCATCGGCATCGGCGGTGGCAGCGACGCTCACCGCGAGCGATGATCTGTTTCTGGAGGCGGCTGCAGTGTTGGAAAGCGTGGAAACACGCTCTGCAGCTGCAGCTACCGATGCAGTGGCCACTGCTCCAACGAGTGCGTCCAATGACAAGCGCCCGCGGCCT
>CALJKH010000003.1 GCA_937973575.1 uncultured Solirubrobacterales bacterium
GGAGGATAATCACACCTTGGTGAATAAAGAGCAAAGAGTTCCCCACTGGGCGCTGCGGGGTAGCTTTTGGGCGTGATTAAGAGCGGGCCCCTCACAGGAGTGAAGATCCTTGATCTTTCAAGAGTTCTGGCTGGTCCCTTTGCCACGCAGAGGCTCGCCGATCTCGGCGCCGATGTAATCAAGGTGGAACGGCCGGGTACTGGCGATGAAACTCGCCAGTGGGGGCCGCCGTGGCAGGCAGACGGCTCTACCTCGTCCTACTTCACCTCTGTCAACCGTGGCAAACGCTCAATCGCATTGGACATGGGCTCCGCGGAGGGCCTTGAGATCGTGAGGGCCCTTGCTGCTGAGTCCGATGTTGTCATCCACAACCTCCGCACCGATTCAGCCCAGAAGATGGGACTCGCCTTTGTTGATCTCCGGTCGGCTAACCCGGATTTGATCCTCTGTCGAATCACCGGATTTGGGGATAGCCGAGAGCCGCAAGCGAGGCCAGGCTACGACCTCGTCGTTCAGGCTGAGAGTGGATTGATGGCTTTGACTGGCCCAGTTGACGGCGAGCCGCAAAAGGTCGGAGTTGCAGTCGTTGACGTTCTCACGGGGCTTGAGGCCTCAACGGCAATCCTTGCCGCGCTGGTTGGCCGCGGCTCCGGACAGGGTGGATGCGACATCGAAGTCCCCTTACTTGATGCCGCGATGGCCTCCTTGGTGAATGTGGCGCAGGGCGCATTGGCAACTGGGACCCGTCCAACTCGCTGGGGTAACGCCCACGCAAGCATCGTTCCCTACCAGCCGTTCAAGGCCTCCGACGGACATGTGGTGGTTGCAGTGACGAATGACCCTCAGTGGCGGTCTCTATGTGATGTTCTAGGCGACCTCGAGTTGACCGGTGACCAAAGGTTCGCTACTAACCCTGACCGGGTCGTCCACCGCGAGCAGCTGGTCCCGCTGCTGAGGGAGTTGTTCAAGACGAGAACTGCGAGCGGTTGGGTTTCGTCACTCTCAGCGGCAGGCATTCCATGTGGTGTCGTGATGACGGTTGACGAGGCCTTTGCTGCCGCAGCCGAGGCGGGCTCGCCGTTGACAGTTGACCTAGCTGAGGGGACTCAGGTAGTTGCCCCACCGCAGAGGTTTGATGGCCAGCGTCAGTTCAGCACGGTGGAGCCTCCTCGTCTGGGCCAGCACACAGATGAGGTCCTCGCAGAGATCGGGTTTGAGGCAGAAAGGATTGCCCAGCTGCGAGAGCAGGGAGTAGTCGGCTAGGTCTTAGCCAGCGGCGGTGGGGTCACTTTGATCCCCATTGCCCGCGCTGCCTTGACTGCTTCGTAAAGCCCAAATCTCCAAGCTCCGTAGGCGATCACTGGACAGTGCTTGAGCAGCTCAGTTTTCGCGAAGACGATCGGTGGGCAGAAGTGGAGGCCGTCATGAGAGCGGACGACGGCAAGGCCGCGTGACGGGTGGTTGGGGCATGGTCCCGGGTGTGCGCAGGGCGCAATTCGAGAGAAATGCC
>CALJKH010000004.1 GCA_937973575.1 uncultured Solirubrobacterales bacterium
AGCGACCCACTTTGCACCATCCGCCTCCTAGAGCCGGCGACCCATAGCCCGGTGATCTGGAGAAGCAGTGCCAACGCACCGAGCAACCCCAGTTCCGCCAACACCTCAATTTCAAGCGAGTGGGCATTTAGAGCAGGTGTGGTTCCCTCTGGTGAGCGCGACCATACCGCTCGGAAGCTTCCGCTGCCGCCACCAGTTATCGGCGAGGATTCGAACTGTTTAAGGGCTACTGACCAGTACTTCGATCGATTGCTCTCGAGTGATTGCAGGCGCCCTACATCGGCGCCGGTTGCGGCTGCGGGCGTTGCGCTGTCGCCACTGTTGGTCACAACAATTAGACCGGGGAGGAGGCCCAGCAAGACCGCGGCAACAACTGCGGAGCGCAACCACGGCGTGGGGAGTCTCTTCGGCACCCGCCCAAAATGGTGTTGGTCGAGCCATTGAAGGGCTGCTGCCGCAATCGCCAGACCGATCAAGCCAATCAGCAGGAGGCTTGCGTCGGACTTCCGCTGGGCAAGATGTCCAAGAACCTCCTTGCTTCCGGGTAGCGCTTCGCACAGCACTGCGGTTGCGACTCCTATCGCCCCGATGTACCCAACGGTGCGTGTTGCCCGCCAACTCCCTGCCGCTGCGCAGAGGGCAGCAAGGCCACAAGCTGTGGCAGCCAAGGCGCCACGTGAGAAGCTGAGCCACAGGGCCGTCATAAGGAGAGGAGAGGTTGCGGCAGCGACGGCGCGCATCAGTTGCGGTCGTTCCTGGCTGGAAATAAGACCGGCGGCAAGGACGAGTCCAACTCCTGCCAGTGCGCCCATGGCATTCCAGTAGCCGATCGGTTCGAGGAGCCTGCCAAAGGCCAACTTGGAAGTGCTGAAGTGGACGACTCCGGGTGCGAGGCGCTCGCTTAGGCCCCAGGTGGCTGCCAGCAAGCTGGCTCCCCACGCAAGAGGCTCCGCGATCTTGTGGCGCCCGCTATCTGAGAAGGCTGACCCTGCTGCCAGCAGCCAGCCAAGGTATGTGAGCGCCACAGTGAGGTTTCCAGCGGCCGCCGGCTTGTCCGGTGACTTGAGAATGGACAGCGCGTATATGACTGTGAGAGCGACGAGACCGAGCACAGCTAAGCGTCCTGCTGTGCTTCCAGGGAGTGCTCTAAGCCCGGCGGTGATTCCAAGCAGCCAGAGAAGCCAGGCCGCGATGCCAATTAGCAGGATTCCGTCAAAGAATGAACCGGGCCCCACAAAGAGCCCGACAAGCGGCAGCGCGATGACTCCAACCAGCTGGAGATTTGCAATGAATCGCCTCATCCGGCATAACGCTACAGCTGCACTCCCCGACTCCCCGATACTCTCGGCCCGTGCTACTTCCCGTAGACAAAGCGACAAACACTTCCGAGGAAACCGCGGCAGCGGGAGCTGCGTTTGCAGCCTTGCTGCTTCCGGGGGCGGTGGTTTGGCTAGAAGGTGATTTAGGGGCTGGTAAAACCGTCTTCGCTCGCGGCTGCCTCGCTGCGCTTGGGGTCACCGAGCCTGTCACCAGTCCCACCTTCACCATCGCGCGGAGATACGAAGGAGAGAAAGCCCCGATCTCTCACTTGGACCTTTATCGGCTCGGCGAGGGACTGGGAGGGGAGGACCCAGGGATGTTTGACCCTGAGTTTGGACCCGATCGAATCACTCTGATCGAGTGGCCCGAGCGAGGTCACGGCGTCCTGCCCGAGCCTGACTTTCGTGTCGGCCTTGAACATGCAGGCGGCGATCTGCGGAGAATCAGGATCAGCTGATGTCGTTAACAATTTCGCTTGACACCTCAACCACTCTCACTGGAGCAGGGATCTGGTCGGAGGCCGGGGTAGGAGCCGAGGCCTTCGATGTACCCGACGTTGGTGGTCGCCCCCGGCACGCAGGAGCCTCAATCCCGCTTCTAGAGGGTCTCCTCGGCGATGCTGGGGCAACTTGGGTTGACGTGTCGCGAGTGGTTGTTGGGCTCGGGCCAGGGTCCTTTACCGGGCTGCGAGTGGGTGTGGCCACGGCAATGGGTCTCGCTAGTGGAAGTGGTGCTGAGCTTGTCGGTGCATCAAGCCTGAGGGCCCTTCTGCTCGCAGGTGGTACCGAAGGCCCGACCTGCGCGATGATCGACGCACGACGCGGCGAGCTCTACATGGCCGACTCAAGTGATCCCAGCGCTGAGCTATGCGTTCCCCGCACGCTTGAGGGCGTTCTGGTCGCTCCAGGCACACAGTGTCTTGGCGACGGGGCTGTGCTGGAGTCGGAGCGCCTGCTCGCCCTGGGGTTTAGCGTGCCTCCAGCAGATTCGATGGTCCATCGCGTAAGCCCGCTGCGGCTGATCGAAGTGGTGAATGCGGGTGGCGGTATCCAGCCCGTACTGCCGAGTTACGTGCGCGATGCAGACGCAATTCCAACAGCGGAGCGACGCGGGTAATGTCGGTCAGCATCCGTGAGATGAAGCTCACCGACCTTCCACCAGTCCTTGAGATTGAACGGGCTTCATTCCCATCTCCATGGTCGGCAGCAATGTTCGTTCTTTCGATGAGATCCGATGGCTCAATCAACCTGGTGGCAGAGGATGCCTCCGGAACTCTTGTGGCGTACCTCGTGTGTTCTCAGCTGGATCTTGAATGGCACCTGATGAGCGTTGCGGTTGGGACTGAGCTGAGGCGCGGCGGCATCGCCGGTCAGCTGCTTGGAGAGATGCTCCGACGGATCGGTGAGGACTCCTCGGTGACCCTTGAGGTTCGGCCATCGAACTTTGCTGCGATTGCTCTGTATGAGAAGTGGGGCTTTCTCGCGGCAGGGCGACGAGTGCGCTACTACGCCGACACCGGCGAGGACGCGATTGTGATGTGGAGGACCGAGGCGACGCTTCGCGGTTCGCTTGAGGGAATTCCGAACGCGGAGGCTGAGCAGCTTTGATTCTCGCGATCGAAACCAGCTGCGACGACACATGCGCGGCGATCCTCACACCAGCTGGCGAAGTGCTGTCGAGTGTGGTCGGAAGTCAGGCCATCCATGATCTCTATGGAGGAGTTGTTCCCGAGCTCGCAGCCCGGCATCACCTTGAATTGATGCAACCTGTCATCACCTCGGCACTTGAGCAGGCGGGCGTTGCACTTAAGGACCTTGACCGAATCGCTGTCACTCAGGGACCTGGCCTAGTGGGGGCTCTGCTCGTGGGCCTGTCCGCTGCGAAGGGTCTGTCCGCGTCACTAGGAATCCCGCTGAGAGTTGTTGACCACCTTGACGGCCATGTCGCAGCAACTTGGCTTGCCGACCCGAGCCTTGCGGCTCCTTTCAACTGCCTGATCGCTAGTGGAGGCCACACACTCTTAGTTCGTGTTGATGCCGACCCGAGTGACCGTGAGGTCCTCGGCCAGACTCTGGATGACGCTGCCGGTGAAGCGTTCGATAAGGGAGCAAGGCTCCTTGGGCTGGGCTACCCGGGTGGCCCACTGATCGAAAAGCTCGCACTCGAAGGCGATCCGAAGGCGTTTGACTTTCCAACTGCGCAAGGTGTTGCCGGGCTGGACTTCTCCTTCTCAGGACTTAAGACAAGCCTGCTCTACGCAGTGAGGGATCTTCCGGAACCCGAGCTGGAGAAGAGGAAGGCGGACCTCGCCGCGTCCTTCCAATCGGCAATCGTCGCTCAGCTGACCGACCGCGCGGTCCGGGCTGCTGAGCAGAGCGGGGACAACAGACTTGGATTCGGCGGTGGCGTCGCAGCCAGCTCTGCCGCCCGGAAGTCACTTGAGGCTGCAGGGCTCGAACTGACCGTTCCCGAAATGAAGTACTGCACAGACAACGCAGCGATGATTGGTCGGGCAGCGCTTCACAGAGAGGATCTCGCCCCGGCGGTAGCGGCCTCGGCTGATGCCTACTCAACGAGTCCGCATGTCTGACGGAGGCCCTCCGGTTGTAAAGCTCTACAGCCGGCCTGGGTGCCACCTCTGCGAGGAGGTGCGGGCAGATCTAATGTTGATCGCAGCTGAGGGAGTCAAGTTTGAAGTCCAGGAGCTCAATATCGAGGCAGAGGAAGACCTTCACCGCGCCTACCTCGAGCGGATTCCAGTGGTGGAGATCGACGGCATTGAGATCGGCGAACTGGAGATCCCGCGTGTGCTGCTGCGAGCAGGCCTAGAACGCGCGGCTAGCATTGCCCCCGATGACAGCAACGGCTGACCAAGAGCTCGCGGACAAGGGAGGGGAGCGCCTCGCGCTTGGCGTTGCGGCGCGGCTGTCGCGTTACCTTCAGGTCCTCACGCAGGCGCGGAAGATGGGCAAGGAGAACATCTCCTCTCAGGAGCTCTCCGAGTACACGCATGTCAATCCGACTCAAATCCGCCGCGACCTGAGCGGGTTCGGGCGCTTTGGAAAGCGGGGGGTGGGCTACAACGTTGACGGCCTCGTCGAAGCGATTCGGGAGATCCTGAGGACGAGTGGGCAGCACAACATCGGATTGTTCGGTGCAGGCAACCTCGGGAAGGCCATCGCCAGCTCAGACATTTTCGCTGACCACGGCTTTCAGGTCGTCGCTCTCTTTGACGCTGATCCAAAGAAGGTGGGTGATTCCGTTGGCCCTCACAAAGTGCGCAGTGCTGATGAGCTCGAACGGGCAGTTGAGGCAGATGAAATCGTCGTAGCGATCCTCGCTGTGCCAAGTGCTGCAGCGCAGCAGCTGGCGGACCGACTGGTTGCGGCTGGGGTGACGATCATCTTCAACTACTCGGAAACGCTGCTCCAGGTTCCACCAAATGTGACCGTCCATACATCGTCACCGGCTGTCGATCTGCTCTACGCCCTGTACTTCTATCTGACCTAGACCCCACAATCAGCAACCACATGGGATCTGGAATTGACTTTGCGGCCGCTGAGGCAGCCTTCGCCGAGAGCGTCGACGGGACGGTTGGGATAGAGGAAGAGTTTGCGATCGTTGATCCGGACTCGCTTGACCTTGTTCCTCGGTTCGAGCAAATGCGGGATGAGGCAATCAAGGACGCTGATTTGGCAACCTCAGTCGCTGGTGAGCTGATTCGGTCCGAAATTGAGATCCGTTCAGGTCGTGGCGAAGATATCCATCATGCGCAGCGCCTTCAGGCCGGATTCCGAGGCCAACTCTTCACCATTGCCGAGTCGCAGGGTCTTGCACTCGCCGCTAGCGGCACGCACCCGTGGGCTGACTATCGGGAGCAATCCATCATCGACACCGATCATTACCGGCGAGTGGAGGATGACCTTCGCTGGGTTGCATGGCGAAACAACACCTTCTCGCTTCATGTCCATGTTGGCGTTAATGGGGCGGACAGGGCAGTCAAGGTCTGTGACCGTCTCCGCACGGTTCTTCCACAGCTTCTCGCGATTTCAAGTAGCTCGCCGTTCCTGGAAGGTCGGGACAGTGGGCTCCACTCGGTGCGAAGCCAGATCTTCACGAAGAGCTTCCCGCGCTGTGGGATCCCTGACCACTACGGGAGCTGGGAGTCATTTGCTGACTACCTTCAGGCATTGCTTGCCATCAACTCGATCGTGGAGTACACACAGGTCTGGTGGTCGGTGCGGCCGCACCTTGCCTACGGCACCGTTGAGGTACGGATCTGCGACGCACAGCCAACTGGCCCTGAAAGCGACGCCCTTGCCCAGCTGATCACAGCTTGCGTTCTGCAGGCCGCGAGGGACGAGGACGAAGGTCGCCCGGTCATTAGCCCGTCTCGCGCCTTGGTTGAGGAAAACTTCTGGCGGGCCATTCGCTACGGCACAGAGGGCAAACTCATCGACTTCGAAGCGATGACCGAGTTCGACTCCGGCGGCACATTGGACCGTCTTCTTAGTTGGACTGAGCCTGTGCGAAGCGAGCAAGGCATCAGCCCAGACTTCCCAGAGCACAATGGCACCCAGCGGCAGCGTGCTGCTCTTGCCGGCGGCGCGACCATCCGTGAGGTTTACGGAGACCTTCTTCAAACGACCCAATCCACTTACGCCCCTAAGGAGGCAGCATCATGAGCGACGATCTTTCCCAGCCAGAGGACCAAGTCACAGACCCGCTGGCTGGTGGCCCTGAAGGCCAGCCAACTGAGGATGAGATCAGAGCCGCGCTTGAGGAGGAGATGAGCCGAGTCCACGTTGGCGATCTCGTACTGCAGAGCGTTGTATCGCTCGTCAACCTTGCCGCGCGGCGGACAGGGACTGCGCCAGGACTCGAGCCTGAACGCGACCTAGAGCAGGTACAGATCGCTATCGATGCTGTGCGGGCTCTACTCCCGTCAGTTGAGGCTGTGGCCCCAGAGCAAGCACCTGCGGTTCGCGATGCCTTGTCACAGTTGCAGCTTGCCTATGTCACTGCGGGTGGCGTTGAGCCAGCACCTCAGGAAGGGGCGGGAGCACCAAGCCCTGAACCTGAGCAGCAGAGCCGGATCTGGACGCCACCAGGCGTTTAGACAGACTTTTTCCCGCAGGCAGGATTCGCCGGTCCGACGCGGTAAGTATGCTTCGCGCCGTACGCCTTACGCAGTTCACGGTGTGCTTCCTGCCATTCGGCACTAACGAAACCCCGTCCAAACACCCCCGGAGGACCCTTTGAGCCAGTTCCTGACCGACCACGGAGTGATCTTTGCCCTTGTTTGCGCAGCGGCAGCGATCGTCTATGGAGTCGTTACATCCCAGTCGTTGCTGAAGCTTTCGCCAGGCAACGAGAAGATGCGCGAAATCAGCCTTGCTGTTCAGGAGGGCGCAACCGCCTATCTGAACCGCCAATACACGACTATCGCGGTCGTTGGCGTCGTGCTGTTTGTCGCCCTGATCTTCATCCAGGACATCTGGGTTTCGATCGGTTTCCTCATCGGTGGTATTTGCTCGGCAGCAGCCGGCTATATCGGCATGAACGTCTCGGTACGTGCGAATGCGCGTGTTGCTGAGGCAGCTCGTGGCGGCGTAGGCAAAGCCCTTGATGTTGCTTTCCGCGGCGGTGCAGTAACCGGCATGCTCGTAGTGGGCCTTGCGCTCATTGGTGTTGCCGGCTACTACGGTGCTCTCACCAACTTCCTCGACCAGTCACCAGAGAAGGCAATTAATGCCCTCGTTGGTCTTGGTTTCGGCGGGTCTTTGATTTCAGTCTTCGCGCGTCTCGGCGGCGGCATCTTCACCAAGGGTGCTGATGTTGGTGCTGACCTCGTCGGCAAGATCGAGGCAGGCATTCCTGAGGATGACCCTCGTAACCCAGCAGTTATTGCTGACAACGTTGGCGACAACGTGGGCGACTGCGCAGGCATGGCAGCCGACCTCTTCGAGACTTACGCAGTTACAGCAGTCGCAGTCATGCTGCTTGGCTTCCTCACCTACCGGAACACAGCTCTCGTGCTGTTCCCACTGGTCCTCGGCGGAGTTTCGATCATCGCTTCGATCATCGGCACATTCGCTGTCAAGTCAGAGGCTGGCAAGGTTGAGCGTGCGCTCTACCAGGGACTCGCTGTTTCAGGTGTACTCGCAGCGGCAGCCTTCTACCCAGTAACGCACTGGATGCTTGACGGTCAGGTCCTTACTGCCGGCGGAACGCAGCTCGGTGTAAACGACGTTTACTTCTGCACGCTCGTTGGCCTTGCAGTAACTGCCGCACTGTTCGTGATCACCGACTACTACACCTCAACCCGCTTCGCTCCAGTTAAGAAGACGGCAGAGGCATCGCAGACCGGTCACGCAACAAACATCATTCAGGGCCTTGCTCAGGGTTACCAGGCAACGGCACTCCCAGCCATCGTTCTCTGTGCAGGCATCTTCGCCTCATGGAAGCTCGCTGGTGGAGGAACTGAGGGCATTTACGGAATCGGCGTTGCCGTTATGGCGCAGCTTTCGCTTACAGGCCTCATCGTTGCTCTTGACGCCTTCGGGCCAATCACCGACAACGCTGGTGGTATCGCAGAGATGGCCGAGCTTCCTGAGGAAGTTCGTAACGTCACTGACCCACTTGACGCCGTTGGTAACACCACCAAGGCTGTAACCAAGGGTTACGCCATTGGTTCCGCAGCTCTTGCAGCGCTCGTGCTCTTCGCAGCGTTCGAGAAGGAGCTTCCGGACACGATTGACAAGTCATTCTCAATCGGTAACCCAGAGGTTCTCATCGGTCTCCTTATTGGCGGCATGATGGTCAACCTCTTTGCAGCTCTCTCAATGGAGGCTGTTGGCCGCGCAGGCGGCGCAGTAGTAGAAGAGGTACGCCGACAGTTCCGCGAGATGCCAGGCATCATGGAGGGCACTCAGCGTCCCGACTACGCAGCCTGTGTAGACCTTGTAACCAAGGCAGCTCAGCGTGAGATGATCATTCCTTCGCTGATCCCAATCGTTGTAACAGCGGTTGTCGGACTCGTAAGCATCAAGGCCCTCGGTGGCCTCCTTATGGGAGTCATCGTCGTAGGCGTGTTCGTTGCTATCGCAATGACCGCTGGCGGTGGAGCTTGGGATAACGCCAAGAAGCTCATCGAAGACGGCGCATTCGGCGGCAAGGGAACCCTTGCTCACGAAGCATCGATCACCGGTGACACAGTTGGCGATCCTTACAAGGACACAGCCGGCCCAGCGATCAACCCAATGATCAAGGTTGCCAACATCGTGGCAATCCTTCTGATCCCGATCATCACCTGATCCAAATCAGATAGAGGCTTTGGAGCCCGCGGTTGCCGAAAGGCCCGCGGGCTTCTTCGTTCCTAGGCTAGGTAGTGGCGATGAGGCCGGCCGAGGCGCAGCCCTCAACGAGCGCGTCGAGGCCAAACGCCTCGACAGGCCCAAGGGAACCGGAGTGAGCCGGTCCGCTGTCCGCAAGCCTAAGTCCGGCCCACGCCAAGAAGCTCGCGGTGAGGTCATAAGCGTTAGGACCATTGACTTCAACCTCGCTCAAGACGCGTCCTGACGCGTCCTTAACTACCGCGACGGCGATTGAGCCTGTCTTTGCCCGCTCTGCCTCGGACGGGCCGCCGGTTGAGCCCGGCAGCACCTTGCTGAGGCCAAAGCCAACGGCGCGCTTGAAGCCTGGAACCTTCGTCAAGCCGCTGAGGCCGGCTGAGCCAGCGCGGATCGGCGCAGTGTTGCCCCCGAACCAGCCCAGATAAGTGTTGACATCAGTGATTCCCGGCGAGATCCGCGGAATAGCGAAATGCTCTGAGGCCCCAATAGAGAGTCCAGTGCGCGGGCCAATGGCGGTTGTAAAGGTTTGTTCCGACTTTGCGCCACGTGTGCTGATGAGTTTGCCTGCCTTGAACTCGAAGTTCGGTTCAAGGAGTGCCCCAGCAAGTGACGCCATGGTTCCGCCACTTGCCCCAAAGCCGCCCTTGGTGAAGTAGCCGACATCAACTGTGGCTGGAGTGCCTTCAGCTCGGTCCAGTGCGATCCCAGCTGCGAGGTTGCCAGGTACATAGTCGTAGCCAAAGGCTGTCAAGGCAGCGATCGAGGCTGCCTCGGCTTTAGCCGAGCTCTCAAACACATTCCGGATCCACGCCGGCTCCCCAGTCGAATCGACATAGTGGGCGCCCGCATCAAGGGCGGCTTGGAATGCTGGATGGCCCAGCTTGGCGAAAGGTCCGACTGTCGTGATCAAGGCATCGCCCTTTTCGAGCAAGGACCTGATGGATGCGGGCGATGTCACATCAGCGACGGCCGTCTCAAGCCCACCAAGTTCATCCGAGAGCGCCTCAAGCATCTGCTTGTTCCGACCAGCAAGGAGAGGCTTCCCGCCCCGTCGGACGAGCTCACGTGCTGTGAGTTCGCCGGTGTATCCCGTTGCTCCAAAGAGAATGACTCTGCCTGCCATTCGTCGAGCCTACCTGTTGGGGTTCCTGAGCGACCAACAGAGAGCTGAAGGGGACGGGACAGGCATCGCGACAGGAGCGAAGGAGCGTAGGATCACTCCGATGGCAAGACGACTGCTTCCAGGCTTGGAGAGAGTACTCGGCGTAAACGCCCTCTTTGCCACCGCCTACGGCAATGTCGGTTCCTCGATCTACTACGCACTAGGCCTTGTAGCTAGCTATGCCCTTGGTTTGACGCCTGTTGTCTTCGTGATCAGCGGCATCCTGTTCTACCTGACTGCTGCAACCTATTCTGAGGCCACGGCGATGTACCCCGAGGCAGGTGGCTCTTCCAGCTTCGCCCGCCATGCGTTCAACGAGTTCTGGTCCTTCTTCGCGGCTTGGGGGCAGATGCTCAACTACACAATCACCATCGCGATCAGTGCCTTCTTCGTTCCGCACTACATCGGCGGGCTCTTCTGGGAGCCACTCAGGCACTCTCCGGCCGACATCATCTTCGCCATCGCGGTGATTGCTTTCCTCAGCGTCCTGAACATCGTTGGCGTTCAGGAGGCAGCTGGAGTCAACATCTTCTTGGCGGTCATCGACTTCGCAACACAGCTTCTGCTTGTTCTTGTTGGAGTGTTCCTCGTGTTCTCCCCGGACACTCTGATCCACAATGTGCAGCTGGGGGTCGCACCTACCTGGTCCAACTTCGTTATCGCTATCCCGGTGGGCATGATCGCCTACACCGGGATCGAGACGATCTCGAATATGGCCGAGGAGGCGGTGTCGCCGGGTACCACCGTGCCAAAGGCGATCAACCGGGTTGTGATCGCAGTTTTCGCGATCTACGCGCTGCTTCCCGCTGTGGCTTTGTCCGCGCTTCCGGTGAAGTGTGTGGACGGGAAGTGCCAGACACTGCTCGGTATCTCCAGTGAACAGGGCGGCTTCGCTGGTGATCCAGTCCTCGGAGTTGTACGCCAGTTGAAGCTTGGTGCCTTCCAGCAGGGAGCTGAGATCTATGTAGGTCTGCTCGCAGCAACGATCCTCTTCATTGCCACTAACGCAGGCATCATCGGGGTGTCGCGCCTCGTCTACTCGATGGGTCTCCACCGGCAAGTTCCGGACAAGCTGCGCCAGCTGCACCCGACGTACAGAACTCCATGGGTCGGGATCCTGCTCTTCGGCGCAATCGCCTGCATCGCAGTTATTCCAGGGCAAGCTGACTTCCTAGGGAACCTCTACGCCTTCGGCGCGATGCTGTCCTTCACGATTGCGCACGCAGCAGTGGTGAGGCTTCGTCTGACTAAGCCCGACGCTCCCCGTCCGTATAAGGGGCCCGGCAAGCTCTCCATAGCTGGTCGGGACCTGCCTATCTTCGCTCTCGTGGGCGGGCTAGGGACGTTCCTCGCCTTTGTAACGGTCACATTCCTCCACATTGATGTCGCGATCTCCGGTGTGGGCTGGCTGACGCTTGGCGTTCTCGTGTATCTCGTTTTCCGACGGTCTCAGGGGCTTGACCTAACAACGACAGTGGTTGCCGATCAGGGCGCACCTGTCGTCGCCTTCGAGGCCGAATACGAGTCGGTTCTCGTCGCTCTTGAAGGTCGTGACTTCGACCCCGAACTCCTATCTACGGCGAAGGCACTTGCAGCAGAGAAGGATCGCGGGATTTTCGTGCTCGTCACGATTGTCGTCCCTGCGGAATCGCCCATTGATGCGCGGATGCCAGCTCAGGAAGCCAGGGCCTTAGCTGTCATTGAGGAGGCCAAGGTTGCTGGTGGGCGCCGTGTAAGCGGAGAGATTGCGAAGGTTCGCGCAGGCCAAGCTGGCCGCCGCATTGTTGACACAGCACGCGAGATTGAGGCGCGGGCAATCGTGATGCCAGCCAAGCCTCGCCAAGGGGCGGCTCCATTCAGCCGGGCTCTCGACACTGTGCTGGCTGAGAGGCCCTGTCGGGTGATCATCCAGTCCGTTCCTCAAGAGCTCGGTCTTAGCGCGGGTGCGAAATGAGTCAGCAGCAGAACCCCGGAGCCCACAGGTCAGCTGTCCGTTTTCTGTCAACGATGATGGTTCTCGTTGGCGTCGCTCTCGTTATTCGCGCACTGGCTGGTGGGGGCGGGATTCTTTCCACTGGCGTCATCATCGGGGTACTTTTCGTTGCGGCCGGAGCAGGTCGCATCTGGCTGACTTATAGGGGAGGTCACGATGACGGGGCGTGAGGAAATGCAGCCCCAGCGGGTTGGGTCGCTGGCTCTTTTCTCGCTCGTCTATACGACTAGCGCTGCTGCGATCTACTTCGCTTTAGGTCTGGTCGCAGGTCATGCACTCGGCTTAACACCGGTTGTCTTCCTGGTCGGCGGACTCTTCCTTGGGTTAGCCGCGATGACTTACGCTGAGGGAGCTCTTGGTCATCCCGAGCCAGGTGGGTCAAGTGCTCTCGCCCGTTATGGCTTCAACGAGCTTGTCTCCTTCGCGGCCGGCTGGGCTGTCGTGCTCGACTTCCTAGTCGTAATGGCTCTTGCCGCCACGACGGCAGCCGCATATCTGGGGACGATTTGGTCGCCCATTTCGCATGGAACCGGGCGGGCCCTCGTCGCCTGTGGAGTCATTCTCTTTGCAGTTGTTAGCACCACACTTGGCTCGACCACATGGGGATTCCGTAACCGAGTAATCATTGCGATCGCCGATATCGGAGTTCAGTCGCTTCTCCTCGTGATCGGTGTTGCATTGCTCCTTGACCCTTCTGCGATTACCAAGGGAATCGATCTCGGTACGAGCCCCAGCTGGTCCAACATCATCTATGCGTTGACGCTGGTGACTGTTGCCTTTACTGGGGTTGAGGCAGCTGCCAGTCTCGCTCCTGAGCTTCGGCTCAAGCGCTCGGGAGTAATTGGAATGATCGGTGGGGGCGTTGCTGTTGTCGTAATCCTGCAGGTCGGGGTCGCAGCCGTGGCTCTTTCAGCATTTCCTGTCGAAGGGGGAAAGACTCTTCTCTCTACAAAGTGGCTTGACGCTCCACTCGTTGGTGTTGCCAGGGCAGTTGGCCACGGGCAGCTGGGGAAGATTCTCGGCTCGGTCGTCGCCGTTTCGGGCTTCCTAGCGCTCGCTGCTGCGACTCGCTCCGCAATGCTCGGCGTCTCGCGACTGGCCTACTCCCTTGCCCGCCACCGCCAGATCCCGCGCATCGTCGCGAGGCTGGGGCGTAGGCGAGGCACTCCGTGGCTGATCATCCTGCTCTCTGGACTCGCCGCCGCCGCGCTGGCTCTTCCCGGCGACATCAAGATGCTTGGGGGTATCTACGCCTTCGGGGCGATGCTGGCGATCACGATCGCTCATTCCTCCGTTGTGCGAATGCGGCTCAGAGGGGAGCTGAGTGAGACCTCATGGCGAATGCCACTTTCGTTGACAACCTCGGCTGGCTCGCTTCCCCTTCCAGCAGTCGTAGGAGCCCTTCTTTCTGCGGCAGCGTTCGTAGGTGTCGTTGTCGTTCATGAGCCAGCCCGCTGGGTGGGTGGAGGTTGGCTCATCACTGGCGTTCTCCTCTACATCCTCTATCGACGCCTCACTGGCAACAGCATCCTCCGTAGCGTGGAGGTTTCAGATAGAGCTCTCGTGTACGAGTCCGAATCAGCTTCGTACGGGTCGATTCTTGTTCCGATCCTCGGGACGGATCTGGATGACGACATTGTTCAAACAGCTGGGCGCTTGGCAGGCTCTCACGATGAAGATCTGGATGAATCTGGTCCTGTCATTGAGGCTCTTTGGTTCCATGAGATTCCGCTGGCGCTTCCTCTCGATGCCGCTCTGCCCAGCGAACGGACGGACGCGGCAAAGGAGCGGCTGAGGCGAGCGAAGGCTGTTGGAGAGGAATATCAGGGGGTAACAGTCTCGACAGCGCAAGTGAGGGTAAGGACACTCGGCGAGGGAATTGTGCGCGAAGCCAAGAGGCGGGGCGTCGATGTAATCGTCCTGACCGCTGAAGACCCCGCCAAGGCTGCCAAGACTTCAGCTCCCACCTTGGGACGCCAAGCTGGACTGGGGGAGACAACACGCTTTGTATTGCGGAAGGCTCCTTGTCGGGTTGTGGTCACGGTTCCGTCAACCAACCTTGAAGGGACCCGCAGCCTTGCTGAGGACGGGCCTGAACACTCAACTGAGTAGGATCTGGCCATGTTCGTTCTAGTTACAGGAGCTGGTCGCGTCGGAGCCGCCGTTGCTAGGCAGGCTCTTGAAGGTGGCCACACGGTTTCCGTTCTCGACAAGGATGCCTTGTCCCACGAGCGGCTTGACCAAGGCATGGAGACAACCTGGGAGGAGTCGGGTGGACGCTTCACGGTTGGAGCCGCGCTTGAGACCTCGGCTCTGATCGCAGCGGGAATCGAGCAGGCGGATGTATTCGTCGCCGCAACCGGAGGCGACAACACAAACCTTGTGGTTGCCCAAATCGCTGAGAAGCGTTTCGGTGTGTCCCGCGTGATCACCCGTGTTCTCGACCCGGCACGCGCCGAGTGGTACGGCCAGCGCGGCGGCATTGAAACGATCTGTGGGACAAGGGGAGCTATTGACATGGTCTCCTCCTCAATCGTCACCTCTAAGGCTGGAGACTGATGTACGTCGTAATTGCTGGTGGAGGCAAGGTTGGCGTCAACCTCGCGAAGGAGCTTCTTGCCAAGGGCTTCGAGGTCACTCTGATTGAGCAGCGCCGCGACCGTTACACAGTTCTCGAGGACGTACTTGAGCACGCTGTTCAGTACGGGGATGCAACAGAGATGTGGGTTCTTGAGCGCGCAGGCGTTCTCCGCGCCGATCTAGTTGTTGCTGTAACTGGAGACGATGAGGACAACATCATCATTTGCCAGATGGCTCGTGAGAAGTACATGTGCGAACGAATCGTCGCCCGAGTCAACAATCCCAACAATGTCGAGCACTTCGAACTGCTTGGGATCCGCCCATATGTCTCGGCAACCAACATGATCCTGCGCTTGATTGAGCACGAGGTTCCCAACTTTGGGTTCGTCCACCTTCTCGAGCTGGCAGACGACAAGCTTGAAATCATTGAGGTTGAGATAGCAAGCGGCTCCCCTGCGGATGGTCAGAGAGTTAGCGATGTTGCTCTGCCTGAAGGCAGTCTGATCATCAGTGTGCTGCGGGAAGACGGTGGCCTCGTTCCAACCGCCGAAACAGTCCTCACAGCAGGGGAAGAGGTGCTGGTTGTGCTCAGCCCAGGACTTGAAACTCAAGTCGCTGGCATCTTCACCGGCACACAGAGCTAAACCCACAGGAGGCACTCGTGGCGAATGCACCCTCACTTGGAGATGTAGCAGCGACGCTTGTTCGATTCGCAGAGGGGACTGAATGCCTCTCCGTGGGCGTTGTGATCCCGCAGGGCGATGATGTTGCGTCCGCGATCGTTCGCTACGACGCTCTCGAGCAGGTGCTCACGGTTGCGGAGGGGGAGGAGGTCCGAAATGTTCCAGCGCTTGAGGGGCTTGGTGGAACCGCGCTAGGCGACATCCATCTTCATCGCTTCCCCGATTTTGAGATTGATCTAGACGAGAGCAAGATCACTGGTGCGGTTGGGGCGTTAGAGGACCTCGCTCGATCGCTTGAGTCCTTGGCTCAGCTGTTCGGTGAAGGAGCTCTTGCCTCCGGAGAATTCCGGACTAAGCCGCCTGCCGATCCCTTGGAACTTGGGACCAACGGCGACGGTGAATTTATAGTTTCCTGCGGTGATGTCGGCTTCGAAGTTCCCGAGAACTGGCCTACTCGCTAAGCCTCGGTAGTATCCGCGTTCACCTCATTGGGGGATCGTCTAACGGCAAGACGCTCGGTTCTGGTCCGAGTAATCGGGGTTCGAATCCCTGTCCCCCAGCTTTAGGCCTTAAGTCCGCCGGCCTGTTCAATCCAGTCCTTGTGAAGCGCACTGAAGCGTCCCCCGGAATTGAGCAGTTCGTCGTGGGGGCCCGACTCAACGATGCGGCCGTGTTCAAGTACCACCACAAGATCCGCATTTCGAATGGTGGACAGGCGGTGGGCGATAACAATTGCTGTTCTGCCAGCCAGCAGGGTCTCAAGGGCGTTTTCGATCCGCTCTTCCGTATGAACATCGACATTTGAAGTTGCCTCGTCAAGAATCAGGATCTTGGGGTCGGCCACAAGAGCACGAGCGAAGGCAACTAGCTGCCTCTGTCCCGATGACAGCTGGACGCCGCGCTCTCCTACCAGGGCATCCCAGCCCTCTTTGAATCCCTCCACTACCGAGTCAAGTCCGACTGTCTTTCCTGCGGATTCGATCTCCTCGCGCGTGGCGTCGAGTTTCCCAAAGGCGATGTTGTCGGCCAGTGTCCCGCTGAAGAGGAAGGGCTCCTGCGGAACGATTCCCATCTGCGACCGGAGCGAATGAGAGGTAACGCGACGCAGATCGTGGCCGTCGACTAGCAGCTCGCCTTCTGTCGGATCGTGGAACCGGGCGGCTAGCTTCGCCAAAGTGCTCTTACCAGCGCCAGTTTCACCCACAAGTGCCACAGTGGTCCCAGCCGGGATTGTCATGGTGATTGAGTCCAGAGCTAGCGGTGTCTCGTCGGAATAGCGGAAGGACACGTCCTTGAGGTCGATTCGGCCATCAAGCTCACCGAGCTTCAGGGCGTCGGTGTGGTCCTTGAGGTCAGGTTCAGTGTCGAGCAGCTCGAAGATCTTGTCGAGAGCGGCCATGCCGGACTGGTAGGTCGTGTAAAGCTGACTGAGCTGCTGAATCGGGTCGAAGAAGTTGTTGAGGGCAGCTACGAAGGCGAAGACGACACCCACGCTGATTCGCCCGGACACGGCTGCCTCGCCACCGACGAGCAGAATTCCTGCTGTTACTGCGGCGCTCAGCATCTCAACCGCGGGGAAGTAGCTCGCGTTGAGGTAGACGGTCTTCATGTTCTCAGCTCGGTTGGCCTCGTTGAGAGCTGCAAACTCCTTAAGGTGCCGGGGTTCCTGGCCGAACGACCGAACTACCCTCACTCCCGAGAGAGTCTCCTGAAGGTAGCTCGTAATCGCAGCAATCCGCTCTCGCGTGCGGCGGTAAATATCGGCAGAAGCGATCCGATAGACGACGCCTCCCACCCAGAGGAGTGGGATGACCACGAAGGTTGCAAGCGCTAGTTGCGTATCGAGGTACAGCAGCACTGCGGCGGTTCCAAAGAGAGTGAGAGTCCCCTGGAAGAGCGACACGATCCCGTCGCTCACGAGCGAGTCGAGAGCCTCAACATCGTTGGTGAGCCGCGAGATGATCACTCCGGCCCGATTTCGGGAGTAGAAACCGATCGAGAGGGACTGGAGATGTGCAAAGAGCTCAATCCGGAGGTCAGCGAGTGCTCGTTGTCCGACCCATCCTGTCAGCCAGGTCTGGCCGGCAGTCGCCACCAGATAGACAACGGCGCTGAGGAGAAACAGGCCAACTGTGGTGTCTAGTGCCCCAATGTCCTTCGGAGTGATGCCCTTGTCGATAGCCATCTTGGCCAGTGGAGCGGGCGCGATTGAGGCCGCGGTAGCGAAGATCAGCGCCAAGAACATGAGCGACACCCGGCCGCGATAGGGGCGAAGCAGTCGGATCAAGCCCTTCAGCTTGCGTCCACGGTCGCCTGTACCGCGGAATCGGCGACGGATGTCAGCGAGGCGGCCAGGTGCTGTCGCTTCGGCACTCATAGACCCGCCGTCTCCTTTTCGGGATCGTTGGTGTTGAGGAACACCGCATCCGGCATTCCCTTTTCGACGATTCGCCGATACAGGTCAGACGACTCAAGGAGCTGGTCATGCTGCCCGTGAGCCAGAAGCTTTCCCTCATCTAGGACTGCGATCTCGTCGGCAAGAGCGATGGTTGAAAGCCGGTGAGCAACGATGATCGTTGTCCGATCCTTCATGACGTCCTGAAGTGCCTCCTTGATTTCCCGCTCCGTAGAAGCATCGACTGAACTGGTTGCGTCGTCCAAGACGAGCACCCGCGGGCGCGTCAGGATGGCGCGAGCGATGGCGATCCTTTGCCTTTGACCGCCGGAGAGAGTGAGGCCGCGTTCGCCGATCCGCGTTTCGTAACCCTCAGGCAAGTCATCGATAAACCCAGCGGCCCGAGCCCGTTCTGCAGCGTCGGCAACTTCGGCATCAGTGGCA
>CALJKH010000005.1 GCA_937973575.1 uncultured Solirubrobacterales bacterium
TGCGGCCGAGAAGTGCGGACACCTCTGAACCTGCCTGCACGAAACGGAAGATGTTGTCGATGAAGAGAAGTACGTCCTGGCCCTCTTGGTCACGGAAGTACTCAGCCATCGTCAGGCCTGACAGCGCTACGCGCATACGGGCTCCGGGAGGCTCGTTCATCTGGCCGAAGACAAGAACGGTCTTGTCGATAACTCCAGATTCGGTCATTTCATGCCAAAGGTCGTTGCCCTCACGTGAGCGCTCGCCGACTCCGCAGAATGCTGAAAGTCCGCCGTGCTCCTTAGCGAGGTTGTGGATCAGCTCCTGAATAAGAACTGTCTTGCCTACTCCAGCACCGCCGAAGAGGCCGATCTTGCCGCCCTTTGCGTACGGAGCGAGAAGGTCGATGACCTTGATTCCGGTCTCGAACATCTCCGTGGTTGGAGTCAGGTTCTCAACGGTCGGAGCCGAGCGGTGGATTGGCCAACGCTCTTCGGTTACCACTGGCTCACCGAGGTCAATCGGGTCACCAAGCAGGTTGAAGATGCGACCGAGCGTGCCACGGCCGACTGGGACCGTAATTGGAGCGCCAGTGTCGACAACCTCAACCCCACGGGCAAGGCCGTCGGTGGCGTCCATAGCTACCGCGCGGACACGGTCGTCACCAAGGTGCTGCTGAACTTCGCAGACAAGTGGCTCGTCGCCGTCACGCTGAATGGTGATGGCTGAGTTGATGGCAGGCAGGCCATTCGGGAAGACTGCCTCGATAACCACGCCCTGGATCTCTTCGATCCGGCCGGTGTTGTGCTGAGCGGTTGCGGACATTGTGTCTTGGTGCTCCTCTTTGTCGCTGCTTTGACGGTTGACGTTTTGCTTAGTTTGGGGTCTAGACCAGGGCTTCGGAGCCGGCCACGACTTCCATGATTTCTTGGGTAATTTCTGCCTGGCGAGCGCGGTTCATCTGAAGCGTCAGGTCTTCGATGACCTCCGCTGCGTTCTCAGATGCGTTACGCATCGCCGTCATACGGGCGCCGTGCTCAGAAGCTGTGCTCTCGAGCAATGCACGGAAGATGCTGATCTCGACATAGTCGGGAATCAAGCGTTGAAGAATTACGTCGGGATCAGGCTCGTACTCGACAAGGGAGTTGGCGCCTGCGACTGCGTCATCCATGTCGATCTCTTCTTGCTCAACCGTGTCGTTGTCAAGGCTCGCCTGTTGAAGAGGAAGGAGTGTGTTCGCGCGGACAACCTGAGTCAGTGCCGACACGTAGCCGTTGTAAAAGATCTCAACCTTGTCGACCTTGCCGTCTACATAGTCAGCCATCAGACGCTCAGCGATGGTGCGCGCGTCGGAATAAGCGGGCCTGTCGGTGAATCCGGAGAACGACCCTCCGAGGTCCTTACCGCGGAAGGTGAGTGAAGAAACTCCTCTACGGCCTGAGGCGTAGAAGAGGACCTTGCGACCAGCTTCCTCATGCTCAGTTGCTGAGCGCAGGCCAGCGCGGATGATCTGCGAGTTGAAGGCACCTGCGAGGCCACGGTCACCCGTGACGAGCAAGATGCCCACTGTCTCGACGTTCTCCCGGTCCTCAAGGATCGGGAAGTTAGGCACGTTGCCAGCTGCAGCAGCGGCCTGCTTGGTCATCCGGCGAATCGCACCAGCGTAAGGACGGAGCGCCTCAATGCGGAGCTCTGCGCGACGCAGGCGGGCAGCAGCAACCATCTCCATTGCGGAGGTGATCTTCTGGATGTTGCGGACCGAATCGACCCGCTGCTTTACATCCCGCTGTGACGCCATTACCTAGTTCCTCTGCTCCTAATTGCCAACGCCTTAGGCGTCAGCAACCTCCGCGCCGACTTCTTCTTCGGCCTCGGTCTGGGTAGCTGCGGCACCGGCTGCAGCTACGCGGTCAGAGTCACCGGTGTCCATTGGCTGGCCCTCTTCGTCGAGGTCATAGCCGAAGTCATCAGCGTAGGTCTTAACAACCTTGTCCAGAGTTGACTGAGTCTCATCAGACCAGTCACCACCAGCGATCTTCTCGAGCAGATCCTTGTCCTCAGCGTGAACACGCTGGGTCAGGCCAAGGAGGAACTCCTCAACCTTGTCGGAGAGGATGCGGTCAAGGTAACCGTTGGTAGCAGCGTAGATCTGCACAACCTGGTCCTGAACTGAGAGTGGCTCACGCTCGTTCTGGTTCAGGGTGCGGACGAGGCGCTCGCCACGGGCGAGAGTCCTCTGAGTGTCAGCATCCAAGTCCGAACCGAACTGGGCGAATGCTTCGAGCTCGCGGTACTGAGAGAGCTCAAGCTTGATCTTGCCGGCAACCTTCTTCATTGGCCCGATCTGAGCGTTACTGCCGACTCGGGATACCGAGATGCCGACGTTAATAGCCGGACGAACACCCGAGTTGAACAGCTTCGGCTCGAGGAAGATCTGGCCGTCGGTGATCGAAATCACGTTGGTCGGAATGTATGCCGACACGTCACCAGCCTGAGTCTCAATGACTGGCAGAGCGGTGAGCGAGCCACCGCCAAGGTCGTCGTTGAGCTTCACAGCACGCTCAAGAAGGCGTGAGTGCAGGTAGAAAACGTCACCTGGGTAAGCCTCACGGCCCGGCGGACGACGAAGCAGAAGCGACATCTGACGGTACGCGTAAGCGTGCTTGGTGAGGTCGTCGTATACGCAGAGAGCGTGGCGGCCGTTGTAAAGGAAGTACTCGGCCATTGCGCAACCGGCGTAAGGAGCCATGAACTTAATCGGGGCCGCCTCATCAGCAGGAGCAGCAACGATGATGGTGTTCTCCATCGCGCCAGCCTCCTCAAGAGTCTCCTTGAGCTGCACGACTGTGGCGAGGCGCTGACCGATAGCTACGTAAACGGAGATCAGGTCGGTGCCCTTGTTGTTGATGATCGTGTCGATCGCGATGGCCGTCTTACCTGTCTGACGGTCACCAATGATCAGCTCTCGCTGACCACGGCCGATCGGAATCATTGAGTCAACAGCCTTAAGGCCAGTCTGCATTGGCTCAGTAACTGGCTGACGCTGAACAACGCCTGGAGCCTTGAACTCAGCTGGGCGCATCTCAGTGGCCTCAATTGGGCCCTTGCCGTCGAGAGGGTTACCGAGTGGGTCGACAATGCGGCCAAGCATGCCGTCACCGACTGGGATCTCCAGAAGGCGGCCGGTGCGCTTAACGGTGTCGCCCTCAGAAATGGTCTCCCAGTTACCGAAAAGCACGGCGCCGACGTTGTCGGACTCGAGGTTGAGGGCAAGTCCGGTCACGTCGTTGGGGAACTCGAGCATCTCAAAGGACATGCAGTTCTCCAGGCCGTGGATACGGGCGATGCCGTCAGCTACCGAGAGGACGGTGCCGACCTCGGTAAGTGTTGCCGAACCTGCATCGAGGCCTTCGATGCGGCTCTTAAGGATTGATGTGATCTCGTCTGGCTTGATCTGCATGGCTTTGTTTGTTCTCCGCTCCTGTTAAGGGCTGATTGTCAGGCTGCCGCCACTGTCCGGCGCAGCTGTTCGAGACGCGTCCGGATCGAGGCGTCGAGGATCTGGTTTCCAACACGAACGACGATTCCGCCGATGATGTCTGGGTCTACTGTCTCCTCTAGGAGTACCTGCGAACCCGTTTGGGCTCCGATCTGCTCCTTGAGGTTTGCAACGGTGCTTGGGTCCAATGCAACTGCACTTGTGAGAGTAACGGGGAGGATCTTGCTCTCCTTGCGCCACATCTCGTCGAAGCGCTCACGAATACGGTGAATTGCTGGCATGCGATGACGCTCAAGTAGAGCTTCGAGGAAGTTCATTACCTCTGGCGAAGCACCCTCAACTGCCTTGCGGAGACCAGCCTTCTTCTCCTCAGTTGAGAACTCCGGTGATGTGAGGAACAGCTTCACGTCCGGATTTGCCTTAAGGGCGTCATCAAACTCGCCGAGTTCAGCGCGCACGGAGTCGAGGCCGCCCTTTTCTTGGGCGACTTCGAACAGCGCACGTGCGTATACCTCGGCGATTTGTTCCATGACTGCTGTTAGCTCCTGTCGCCAGTCAGGCTGGTGAAGTCCAGCTCAGAAAGGGCGTCCTCGACCAGCTTGCGCTGATCATCTGAGTTGAGGGTCTTGCGAGTCACCTTCTCAGTGGCTGCGACCGTAAGGTCAGCAACTTCGCGACGAATATCAGCGATTGCGCGACGCGCCTCCGCCTGAATGTCACGAGCTGCCTGCTCCTTGCGTTCAACAATCGTCTGGTCGGTTGCAGCACGGGCCTCAGCGTCGTAACGCTCGGCGTTCTTCTGCGCACGCTCAACGATCTCTTCGGCTTGGACGCGTGCTTCGGCGAGCCGGGCACGGTAGTCCTCGAGCAGCTTCTCCGCGTCCGCACGGGTCTGCTCAGCCTGTTCGATCGATTCTTCGATTGCCTTCTGCCTACGGTCGAGAGCCTCCTGAATCTTCGGGAAGGCAAGCCTCTTAAGGATCAGCATGGTAATTCCGAAAGCGAGCAGGGTCCAGATCATCAGACCCAGACCAGGCTTCACGAGGAAAGTTCCCTCGTCCTTCTTTACCGCCTCACCGGCTGCTGTTAAGAACAGGTGCGTCATTCGTCTATGAGAGGAAGAACGCGATCAGGCCGAAGATGAAAGCGTAGAACACGATCGCTTCAGTAAGGGCGAAGCCCAACCACTGAATTGATGTGATCTCGTCCTTCATTTCGGGCTGACGGGTCACTGATTCAATGACCTTGCCGAAGATGTAGCCGACGCCGATGCCGGGGCCGATGGTACCGAGGCCTGCGCCAACGCCAAGGGCGATGGCCTTACCGGCCTTACGGGCAATAGCTTCGTTTTCAGCCGTTACATCGGCTACCGAAGCTGCAATGTGGGTGATCAGGGATAGGTCCACGGGGTCGATTCCTCCTGGTTGCGGACGGGTTTAGTGCTCCTCGGCGACGGCGCCGCCGAAGTAGATAGAAGCCAGAGTCGCAAAAATGAACGCCTGAAGGCTTGCGACTAGCCCGACTTCGAAGATGTAGAACGCGATCGCGAGCGGCAGCGTGAAGACGCCGACGATCTCGAGACCGAGAAGAACTGCCAGGCCACCACCCATGAAGAGGATGAGTAGGTGGCCGGCAAGAATGTTCGCGAAGAGTCGCACTGAAAGCGACACGAGGCGAACGAAGTGTGAGATGACCTCAATCACGAAGATTGGGCCTGCGGCTGGGCCGGTTACGCCAGCTGGCACCCAGCCCTTGAGGTACTTGACTGGGCCCTTAGCCCGGATGCCCTCGTAGTGGTAGGCAAACCAGACCATCAGCGTTAGAGCCAGCGGCACAGCGAGGTTTGCAGTCGCAGCGTAGATGGCGAGAGTTGGCAGGTGGAGACCAAAGACGTTGACCTTGTGCTCAATGTTGGTCGGCAGTGGGATGTAGCCGAGCATGTTTGAGAACCAGATGAAGAGGAAGAGCGTTGCCACAAAGCTGAACCAGCGCTTGGAGGTGTGCTCGTCCATGTTGCCACCGGCGATGTTGTCCTTCATTACGCCATAAGCAGTCTCAACAGCGGTCTGGACGCGGCCCGGCTTCTGCTGCATCTTCTTGGCAACCCAGACCATCGTCACGCAGGTGAGGGTGCAAGTGATCAGCAGGTACATGACTGCCTTGTTGATCGACATGTCAAATGGGCCGATGTTGATTGAGACCCATGGGTCAAGTCGGAACTCGTTCTGTGGCTTGAAGTCTGCATTGACCTCAAGAGCCCATGACGCTGCAGGCGCAGCAAGAAGCGCACCGAGTGCGGCAGTCGCTGCGAGCGAAATGCGGCGAATCAGATTCATGACTTTGCCTCGCGCTCGGCCCGTGCGTCGGCCTCGTCAAACGGGCGGAAGATCATTTCCACAGTGAACATGACAGTGAAGAGTGCCACGGAGAGCAGCGCCGCGCAGAGACCTGCCTTCTGGCCGAAGATCATTCCGCAGGCAAAGATCGAAATTGCGACGAACCAACCGCGGCCAATCAGCGACCCGGCAAGCAGTCCAACAAGGGTGCGCGCGTCGTCAGTTGTCTTGGCCTTGGCGACTGCCCAGCCACGCACAAAGCGCTGAATGAGCCACGCTGCGGCTGCTACGCCCCAGGCCGCCATAGGCAGTTGCGCGACGATGAAGATCGGCAACGAGAGCGCGAGAGCGAAGAGATCAAGGTTGCGAATGGCAGCCACTGGATCAGAGGTCCTTAAAGCGAACGATGACAAGAGCTATTCCCATTCCGAATCCGACGAACACTCCGGTCACCCCACCAGCGACGACTGACCCGAGCAGAAGACCGAGTGCAGCTCCCACCACTGCGCATAGAAGCACCGCGGAGATGATGAAGATTCCCGCCGTTGCTCCGGATGGAGTGGGGCGTCGGCCGGAAGGAGTGGTCATCGAATGGGTTTGTCATGTGAGGGGTATCGCAGCCGGAAAGCACTAACTGCGAGAGGACGGGGCGGTCCTACCCGTTCGCACCCCGGCGGCAACCGGTGCGACAGCGGGTTTCTATCAGACTAGCCCGGCGGCTCGCGTCCATCTACCGGGTCTGAAGGCACGCTTGGCGCGACACCGTTCAAAAGGTTTTTTAGGTGACGCCCTGTCGCACCCCGAAGCGGGTGCTGTAGGTTCCACCGCATGAGCGCAATCGAACCCACAGCAGAACAAATTCAAGAACTTATGACCCGCCCTGACGAGCCAGTAGCGATGCTCAACCTTCTTCGCTATAAGCGCGATGCTGAGGGCAACAAGATTGGCGCGGAGTCCTATGCCACTTACAGCGAACTGGTTCTTCCAATCCTCACAAGCGTCGGTGCCACACCGATCTGGGGCGGCCGCATTGACAACATCTTGATCGCCGAGTGGGGTCAGCGGTGGGACTCAGTCCTGGTTGTCGAGTACCCCTCCCCGACCGTATTTCTGCAGATGGTCACCTCAG
>CALJKH010000006.1 GCA_937973575.1 uncultured Solirubrobacterales bacterium
GAGGAACGAGCGTTGTAGGCGGGATCGCTGCGGTGACAGCCAACCACTCTGCAGCCATTTCACTCGACCTTGGCGAGCTTTCTGGCCTAGAAGAATTTGACCCACTCAGTGGCCTCGCCACCTTCCTTCCGGGAACTCGCGGCCCTGAGGCTGAGCTGGCGCTTTCGAAATTCGGGTTCACGCTGGGCCACTTCCCGCAGAGCTTCGAATACGGGTCAATCGGCGGCTTCGTTGCGACCCGTTCTGCCGGGCAGTCATCAAGCGGGTACGGCCGGATTGACGCCAATGTCATCGGACTCGGCGCTGCCACACCAACAGGCCGTATCGATATCCCCGCAATCCCGGGTACCGCGGCTGGCCCAGACTTACGACAGATGCTCGTTGGGTCCGAAGGCACATTGGGCGTCCTAGACAGGCTGCAACTTCAGGTGGTGGAAGCCCCCAGCGCGTCCCGCGACCTTGCATGGCTCGCTCCCAATTTCGAGGCGGGCCGTGATGCCCTTCGCGTTCTTGAGCAGAATGGGCTCGCTCCAACTGTCGCCCGGCTCTCTGATGAGAATGAGACAGAGACGACGCTGATGCTTGCGGGGGATTCCAAGGCGGCCTCGATCTTTAGACGCTTAGTGTCACTCAGAGGGGGTGGCTGCCTGATGATTACCTGCTTCGAGGGCGACCCAGCGTCTGTCGAGCAGATGGCGAGACAATCGAGCGATCTACTTCGTCGAAGCGGTTGCCGGTCTCTTGGCTCGCTTCCAGCTAAGGCTTGGCGGAAGGGCCGGTTCTCAGGCCCTTACCTGCGGGACACCCTGCTTGATGCCGGGTACTTCGTGGAAACTCTTGAAACGGCGACGACATGGGCGAACTTGGAGGGTCTCTATCAGGGTGTGTCAAACGCCCTTCGGTCGGAGCTCCAGAAGGCTGGCGGGGATCCAATCGTCATGTGTCACCTTTCCCATATGTACCCGACCGGTGCCTCTCTCTACTTCACCTTTGTAGGAAATACGCCATCCGGGGACCTAGAAGAACGACTTGCCCAATGGTGGCAAGTGAAGTCAGCGGCGTGTGACTCGATAGTTCAATCTGGTGGAACGATCACGCACCACCACGCTGTCGGAAGTGATCATGCTCCTTGGCTCCCCTCAGAGATTGGTGAGCGCGGCGTTGCCGTCTTGGCAGCAGTCAAGGCCGAGCTTGATCCAAACGGGATCATGAACCCCGGGAGACTCTTCTCTACGACAGTGTGAACGGGCTGCTTAGAAGGACCGGTCCGGGGCTTTTCGGAGCTGCTTGACCGGGCTTGGCAGTTTCGCTCGTGACAATCAGGGTGTCAGCAGTTTGAACATTCTTAGGAAGGGATCCAACTGCGCTGAACTGGCCCTTGCTGTTAACAACTTGGAAGCCCACTAGGCCTGACGTGCCCTTTCCTGTAAGCCAGATTCCAATGGTCGATTTTGGGGTCATTCCGTTTCCAGCGATGAGGAGGGCAGCTGCCTCGCCCTTGGTTTCAACCCCCGCTAGAGCCTTCCCGCTGCCTCCGTCAACCGCCTTCAAGGTGAATCGATCGCGGACAACCCACTTGGTTGAAGCAGCAGTTGTTGTTGCTACAGACTTAGCGTCGGTAGCCGACTTGTTTCCCCATGGGGAGACGATCGCAATGACAATGGCGACCACGACCACTCCAAGGCATCCGATCAGGATCAGCCCGCGTGTCCGTTCCTTGCCGGCGCTGTCCTTGCCCGCGCTTTCCGCTGTTACGGGTGCGGCTGAGGCCTTCGACGGCTTTGGCGTTTTTGCAGCAGTAGGAGGAACGGATGCTCCACCGGCAATTCCGGCCCGTACCGCTTCAGCGTAGTCGCGAGCGGCGGGGGA
The DNA here is from genome assembly GCA_937973575.1 of uncultured Solirubrobacterales bacterium. Taxonomy (GTDB): domain Bacteria; phylum Actinomycetota; class Thermoleophilia; order Solirubrobacterales; family Solirubrobacteraceae; genus WLNJ01. The sequence continues at coordinate 1,870 of CALJKH010000006.1, forward strand.
GGAGTCGAGAAGCGGCTCGGAGTCAGCTTCGCTGAAGAGGAAGGCGAGGATTCGCTTGCGCTCACCTTCGGCCAGTGCCTCGGCTTTCGAACCTGCGAGGAGATCTGCCCCTTCGAGTGCACGCTCGCGCACCGCGTCGGGCTCAATCGCAAGAGCTTGGGCTACATCGCGCGGGGATCTGCCTGTCGCTAGCAGCCTAAGAGTGGACGCCACGTCGGGGGGAAGAGAACTCAGCTTCGACATATCGCAAAGCCTAGCCGCGGCGGAGGCTCTAACCTCGGGTCGCATGACGGAATCCCAAGAAAACCATGACCATCCAGAACTTCCGAACGAGCACTTTGATGCTCTCTACGGGCTAGAGATCACAGAGGCTTCGGGTGAACGGGTTGAGGCTCGTGTTCCTGTCACAGCTCAGCTTCTGCAGCCGTTTGGCATCGTCCACGGTGGAGTCCACTGCGCAATAGCCGAATCGGTTGCCTCTGTGGGGACGTGGCTAGGAGTTCGGGAAGAGGGAAAGATCGCTATGGGGCTTTCCAACCAGACAAGCTTCTTCAGGCCAGTTCAAGAAGGCGACGTGATCCTTGCGGAGGGCGTTCCGATCCACTGTGGTTCGACAACTTGGGTTTGGGACGTAACTCTGAAGGATGGGAGTGGGCGAACTTGCGCGTCTTCACGAATGACGATCGCTGTTAGGGAGCCTCGGCCTAGCTAGAGCTGGCGTTGCGCCAGGCGTTCGTCATCGGCATTCGCCGATCGCGTCCGAACGCAAGCGGCGTGATCTTCACACCGGGTGGGTACTGGCGTCGCTTGTATTCAGCGAGGTCAACGAGCCGAAGGATGTGGTCAACGACATCGCGTGAGTGGCCTGCTGCCACGATCGTCGCTGCATCCTCACGGTGCTCCACATACCTGAGGAGAATGTCGTCGAGCTCGTCGTAGGGAGGAAGGCTGTCTTCATCCTTCTGTCCGGGCCGAAGCTCGGCGCTCGGTGGCCGGTCGATGATCGCCTGAGGGATCGGCGAATCGCTTCTGGCGTTTCGGGCCTCAGCGAGCGCATAGACGCCGTGCTTTGGAACATCCTTCAGGAGTCCGAAGCCGCCAGCGGCGTCACCGTAGAGAGTGCTGTAGCCAACCGCCAATTCTGACTTGTTGCCAGTGGTGACAACGAGCCAGCCATGAGTGTTCGAGAGCGCCATGAGGAGGTTTCCGCGAATTCGAGCTTGAATATTTTCGGCGGCAAGTGCGGCACCTTTGCCCTCGCCTGAGCTACCAAGTGCGGTTTCGTAGGCTTGCATCGACCCCTCAATTGAGAACTCGTGGAGATCGATCCCAAGATTTGCCGCCAGCTGGCGGGCGTCGGCCTGAGTTTCGCCTGAGGACCAAGGCGATGGCATTACTGCCGCATGGACACGATCGGCGCCAAGTGCATCGACAGCGAGTGTCGCGACCACAGCACTATCAATTCCGCCGGAGAGCCCGAAAACAACTCCGTTGAAGCCGTTCTTCTTTACATAGTCAGTCAGCCCTAGCTGAAGAGCTTTCTCCATCTCTTGGATCTGGTCAAGGCGCTCCTCAGTTCGAGTGCTGGGCAGATCCGCCAGATCAACCATCAAACAGTCCGGTGCGAAAGCCTTCGCCACCCCGACTGCTTCTCCATCAGCGTCAACTACAACCGACCGGCCGTCGAACACAAGCTCATCTTGGCCGCCGGCGAGTGAGGTGTAGAGGATCGGCAGGCCGGTTGCCTTTGCCTGTCGTTTTAGGACATCAAGACGCTCCTCGAACTTCCCAACATGGAATGGCGACGCCGAAACGTTCACGATCACTTCGGCACCAAGTTCGGCCAAGGCACTGGTTGGGTTTCCCGAGTGCCATATGTCCTCGCAGATCGAAAGGCCGATTCGAGTTCCTGCGATCTCAACAACCTTGCCAGTCTCGCCAGGAATGAAGTAGCGAGCTTCGTCGAAAACACCATAGTTTGGAAGTCGACACTTGGAGTAGCGCTCGTTGAGACCGTCTGGCCCTCCAACCTCAAGCACATTGGCGACCCCGCCGGGGACCTTCGCGACCGATCCGAAAAGAATTGGAATCTCTGCGGACAGCTTGAGCTTCTCGGCCTCTGCCTCCGCTGCCTCTACGAAGTGCGGGTGAAGAAGCAGGTCCTCGGGTGGGTAGCCAGTAAGCATCAACTCAGGAAAGACAGCTACGTCGGCCCCAGCCGCTGCGGCACCAGCCGCTCCACTTCGGATCAGATCGGCGTTCCCCGCAAGATCTCCAACGGTTGGATCGCTCTGGCAGAGGGCGATTTTTAGGCTATTGCTCACTTGGCCAGTTTTACAGCGGAATCCGCGCCACGCTTTGCGCTTGCGGTGCGATGCTTGCGTCGCGCACGGGCTACCTTGCGGAGCTCCATCAGCGACAGCCTTAGATCCTCAGCGAAGAGGTCAACGTCGGGGACAGCGTCCCAATCGGCGTTAAGACCGAAATCAAGTTTGCCGTTGTAGCTCATTACCGCGATACCGAGTCCTTGCTGTTCGGCTAGTGGGACCATGGGGTGTGCTTCCTCTAGCTTCTGCCCGAGCAGGTAAAGGGGGAACTGCGGTCCCGGCACGTTGGTGACGACAACGTTGTAGAAGCGCTGTCTCGGAACGAGGCGAGCTGCTTGGGCTAGAACTGTTTGTGGAGCAAAACCGCTGAGCTCGGTGAGGGTCTTTGCGCCGACGGCCTGCCCTGACTCCTTAACGTGCGACATAGCCTCGGTGATTATTTCTAGTCGGCGGGCTGGGTCGGTTTCGCCAACCGGTAGCGGGGCCCACATGACGGCTACCTGGTTGCCCAAGTCCCCTCGGCCTTCCTCGGGTCGTACGGATACAGGAACCATTGCGCGGAGCTCAAGCTCGCGGGTGGGGTGGCCCTTGGACCTCAGCCAGCTGCCGAGAGCACCAGCCACCGTTGCAAGGACCACATCGTTGACAGTTCCGCCGAACCCATTCTTGATCTCTTTGAAATCTGCAAGGTCAGATGTCATCCATGCGAACCGTCGGTGACTCCCAATCGGGACATTGAGGGGAGTGGGTGGAGCTGGGCTCGTTCCTGCGGATGCGAGGCTGCTGATGGCTCCAATCCGCTTAGCGATGCCCGAGACAGCTGTCCGTGGGCCTCGGATCGATGCGTTGACGGCACGTTGAATCTCGGACGGGATGGTTGCCCGTTCTATAAGCGCGTCGGCAAGCAGTTCAGCGGACGTAGGGAGTGGGCGGGGTGACCACGCCGCTTGGGGTTCCAGGTCGTCTCCTGGTGTTCGCTCAAGGTCAAATAGAACTGCAGTGAGGTCAATTCCGCTGATGCCGTCCACGAGCGCATGGTGGGTTTTCGAGAGCAGAGCGAAGCGGCCGTCGGCCATACCTTCAACGAGGTAGATCTCCCAGAGTGGCTTTGCCCGATCAAGCTGAGACGCGAACACACGTCCACATAGACGGGCAAGCTCCGACGCTCCTCCGGGTGCTGGAAGAGCTGCATGGCGGAGGTGGTAGGAGAGTCTGAAGTGGGGGTCGTCCACCCAGACTGGCCGGCCCTGTCCGAGAGGAACCTCGGCGATGCGCTGACGATATTTCGGAACAAGATGAAGGCGCGACTCAATGTGCGCCTGGAGCGCATCCCAGTCCGGCGCTGGGCCCTCGAACACCATGCACGATGCAATGTGCATGTGAGCCCCGCCGCGTTCAAGGTGCAGAAAGGAGGCGTCTAAGCCTGTGAGTCGTTCACTGCGTGGCATACACAGGATCATGCACCCAAAGCATTGTGTGCGCAACCTTACACACGAATTGATTGAAACTGTCCACATCATGTGTAAGGTTGTTCACATGAACCTTGCACAAGAAAAAATCGATCTTTCCAACCCCGATTGTTTCTCAGCTGTTTTCGCGGAACATGAGCGTGGCGTCTACGGAGCTGCCCTTCGTGTCACGGGCAATCCAACAAGCGCGCAGGACGTTGTCCAAGATGTCTTTATGCGACTTTGGAAGCGTCCGGATAGGTTCGATCCATCCAGGGGCGAGATTGGTCCATTCCTTAGGTTGATGGCCCGTAGCCGCGCTCTTGACCTCTGGCGTGAGGGTGATGCCTCCAGCCGCGCAACCGATCGCTTCAAGAGTGCATCCGACTTTGAGCCGGTGAAGGTTGACTCCCGTCCTGACGAGGTTTGTGAGGCGCAGGAGTCTCAGTCAAGCCTTCGTTCAATCGTGCGTGAGCTTCCCGATGCTCAGCGAGAAGCTGTTGTTCTCGCCTACTGGGGCGGTCTTACGTCCGAGGAGATCGCCAAGAAGGCAAAGGTGCCAGTTGGAACCGCCAAGAGCCGCGTTCGCCTGGGGATTTCCCGGCTTCGCGAGCATAGCGACCTAGCGGCAATCGCCGCGTAGGTCTTGCAAGAGTGACGCCCCTCACAGTAGGGGAGTCTGTGGTCTGTAGCGTTTAGAACATCAATCCGAACTCGGTAGGTCGCGCTACCGAGGCGGGGGACCCATTGCTCCATCTGGAGCGGGGGCGAATTCTGGGCTGATGCCCGGATAGCGGAAGAAACCACCGCGAGCCCGACAGCTAACCCCGTAGGTCAAAGCGTTTCAACGGAGGTCGTTAGATGTCTATGAAGTTCCATTCGTTCTTTGTGCTGCCCGCGCTTGCTTTAGGGCTCGCCGGTCCTTCTTCTGAGCAAGGCGGAGGTGCGCTTCCGCTTGAGCCAACAGTGAGTCTCCGTCTGCATCTCAGTGATGCAACTCCCTATTGGGGACAGCACGTTCAGGTAGCCGGCGTCGTCCCTCGCCGCGCCCGTGGCGCAGTAGTTGTGCGCCTCAGTGATGGTTTAGGGCATCAGAAGCCCCTCGGCTCGGTAAGACCAGGCGCGAATGGACGGTGGCGACTCCGCTTTGTGGCCAGATCCTCCGGCACGGTCGTTGCGGTCAACTCGGGTGTGGCTAATCTCGCCAGCGCCCGTGGCGGTTCGCGGTTGCAGGTAGCGGCCCATCTGGTGCTGCCAGCCGGGCTGTCGCTGACGCGAAACTCCACGGTTCATCTCGCCGCTCGAGTAGCCCCTGCCGGTCGCTGGAAGTGGGAGGTCAGGAGACTCGGGCCCAAGCGAAACGCGAATGGCTTGGTCGCCTCGGGCGTGACTTCGGCCTCCTCGCGAATCAGTGTCAGCCTGCGGAGTCGAAGGGGAGATCGCCTACAGCTTGTGATTAAGGGAGCTAAGGACTTTGCGGGAGCCAGCGCCACTACAGAGGTCGCGCGGCTTCGCCCAGCAGTGGCGTCTTGGTACGGCCTATATGGCGATGGGGTGGCCTGTGGCGGAACGCTTGGAGTGAACCAAATCGGAGTCGCTCACAAGACCCTTCCCTGCGGAACGAAGGTAACGATCAGATACCGCGGCCGTACGATTATCGCGCCAGTGATTGATCGCGGACCGTTCATATCGGGTCGAGAGTTTGACTTGACGGGCGCAGCAGCAAGAGCTCTTCACTTCGACGGGGTAGACACGATTTGGGTTTCGCCTTAGGGAGTGCTTGTCGCACCCGAACTAGTGCCTAGAGTTCCTCTATGGGGATTGAGGAAGGCTCAGCTCAGGAAAAGAGGGACCGGCGCACCGTTGCCCATCTCGATCTGGACGCTTTCTTCGTTTCGGTAGAGCTGCTTCGGAGG
>CALJKH010000007.1 GCA_937973575.1 uncultured Solirubrobacterales bacterium
CCGATCTGTCATTCGCTGACATGCTCGGATACTCATCAGCCTTCGGTGGATGGTTGGTTGAGCAGGGCATTAAGCCCGGAGATACGGTGATGATGCTGCTTGGAAGCCGCCCCGAGTGGGTCTTAGCGATGCTTGGAACGTGGCGCATTGGCGCGATAGCACTCCCCTGTCACGCATCCCTTCGCCCCCATGACATTTCAGTCAGGGCCAAGGCTGCGCAGCCCAAACTGGTGATCTGCGATCCGGCGACGAGGGGTGCAGTCGGCGAAGCTCTACCTGCCACTCCTGTCCTCGAGCTACCGGGTGAGCACATGCTTCCGGGCGAGCCGCTTGAACCGTTCGCCCATGCTCCCGCTCAAGCAGTAGATCTAGCGCCGACAGACCCAGCGATCGTGATCTTCACCTCAGGCACAACCTCAGAACCTGTTGGAGTGGTCCACGGAGTTCGCTGGCTCGAGGGGCAGCATCTTCAAGCGCGCGAATGGTTTGCCGCTCCGGAAGGTGGGCTCGCCTGGTGCACCTCAGCACCAGGCTGGTCAAAGTCATCAAGGAATGTCTTCCTCGCTCCGTGGCTATGTGGTGCAGCAGCGATGACGCACGACGGAAAATTTGACCCGGTCGAACGGTTCGAAATCCTCAGACGGGAGCGAGTCGCAGCCCTCTGCCAAGCGCCAACTGAGTACAGGGTGATGGCTGCCCGGACCGAGATACCTGAGCTGCCCGACCTTCAGTCGATGGTGGCTGCAGGCGAAGCTCTAGACGCGACAGTGATTGCCAAGTTTGAGGATGCAACTGGGGTGCGTATCCGCGACGGCTATGGGCAGACGGAGACTGGCCACCTGACTGCAGTGCAGCCGGGTGTTGACTGCCCAGCCGGTTCAATGGGCCGACCGCTTCCTGGAATTGATGCGTGGGTAGAAGATGGCGAGCTCGTGGTTGAGGCCTCGACAATCCCAACTCTGTTCATCAGGACTTTGGATGGTGATGAGGCTCCAGTGTCTGGCCCATGGCACACCGGGGACCTTGTACGCGAGGAGGACGGCTTTCTCTTCTTCGAAGGACGCAACGACGACATCATCAGCAGCGCGGGATACCGAATTGGACCGTTCGAGGTTGAATCGGCCCTGTCGACGCATCCCGCTGTCGCTGAGTGCGCAGCAGTTGCAGCGCCGGATCCTGAGCGGGGCTCAGTTGTCAGGGCAGTCGTCGTGCTGAAACCGGACTTCGACGGGACAGACGAACTTGCAGCTGAACTCAAGGAGCATGTGAAGGCCGTTACTGCCCCGTATAAGTACCCGCGAATCGTTGACTTTGTGGACGCACTCCCGAAAACAACGACTGGAAAAGTGCGCCGATCAGAGCTTCGGGGAGAGGCTTAGAGTTGGAGTCAGCCCGCGTTCCACTGGGCAGCGGGCGGCAGACCCTGTTCGTGGCGACAGCATTGGCGGCTGTGGTGGCTGCGGCTTCTCTGTTGTGGGTTGGTGAGGCCACCTCGCGCGACACAAACAACTGGCTGATCTGGGCCCACCAGCTCTCACTCGGTCATTCCCTTGACTTCACCGGCGGAGTCCCATCGTGGAAGCCGCTCCCCGTGCTGGTCTCGCTTCCCTTCGCACGGATCTCTCCGGCGGCCTCAAACATCTTCTGGCTGTGGCTGGTCCGATTCAGTTGGCTGCTCTGCAGCGTCCTGCTGGCTGCTCTAACAGTGCCGCGCTTTGGTCGCTTCGCAGGGGCGGTCGCAGCAGCTCTTCCACTCGCGCTTCCCGTCTGGTTTGCCTATGCGCTTATGGGCGACTCCGAGCCACTGGCGACCGCCCTCGCACTCGGGTCAGCCCTCTGCCTGCGGAGCAGGCGCTTGTGCCCCGCGATCGCTCTCCTAACTGCCGCGGGCCTACTCAGGCCCGAGCTGTGGCCATTCCTCGCTGTTGCGATCGGCTGGCAGTGGCGAAGTAATAGGAAGGTCGCCTACTTAGCTGCGCTTGCCTCAGCCACCGTTCTGTTCATCGGCTGGTCACTGGTTCCTGAACTTGCTGGTGGCGGCTGGACGCAAGCCGCGAGCAGGGCATCGACCCGCCTGCTGGTCGGAAACCAGACAGACGGGTTCTTCTCGCTTCTCCCGTTGCGGGCCTGGCTGCTGGTAGCCATTGGAGCCTTTGGGGTTTGGAAGCGCAGTGACCGGACTCTCTTGGCTGTGGGCCTTGCGAGCCTTGGGCTTGCACTTGAGGTTGAGGTGATGAGTTGGTTTGGCTTTTCCGGGCTTGACCGTTATGTGATGCCGGGTGTGATCGGGCTCTGCGCAATCGGCGGCGCTGGGGCCGGCACATTGGTTGATTTTGCAAAGCCCACTTGGTTGCGTTGGCTTGCCCGAGCTGGAGTAGCGGCACTTCTCGCTGGTCTTATCTGGACTGCTGTCCCCCTTGACCGTGACAACGTCAGCCAGCGCCGCGCCGAGGGACTCTCAGCGCAACGCGCAACGGCAGCGTTCAACTCAGCTGGCGGACTTAACCGATTTGAGGGGTGCCTGCCACTGGCGACTAATGGATCGTGGTCAGTCATCCTTGGACGGATGCTTGGACTGCCCTTGAGCGATGTCACCAACTACAAGTCAGCCCCAGCTGTTGTGTTGCGCCCAACTCAGCTGAAGAGCTACAAGAACGGCCCCGCCATTGACACGCGCGGAATAAGGCCCAAGATCGTCGGCTACCGGAACCCAGACTGGGCAGTGATTCTCTACCCGGGCTGCGAGGCGCACAGTGCCAGCTGACTCAAGCCCACTGGGTTTGAGGACAGCGGTCTGGATCGCGGTTGGCTGCGCTGCGGCAGCCTCAATAAGCCTCCTGTTCCTGCCAGCGATTACCGCGCCTGACCCGAACGCTTGGCTGACCTGGTCCAAGGCTCTGCTCGACGGCCACGGGATTGACTTCGGTCACGGCCCGTCATGGAAGCCACTTCCAGTACTCGTGACGCTCCCTCTGGGAATACCGGGCAAAGGCTTCGCTGCAATGTCATGGCTGTGGCTGGTGCGGTTCTCACTCCTGTGGGTGAGCGGCAGCCTTTACCTACTCGTTCGCCGAGAGGCAGGCTTGCTAGCTGGCCTGGTGGCTGCAGTGCTGCCATTCACGATTCGCCCTTGGGTGAATGTTGGGATTGCTGGCGAGTCTGAGACTGTCGCCCTTGCGCTCGTCCTAACCGCCGGCTTGGCTCACTTCGCTGGGCGGCGGACCACAACTGTTCTGCTGCTGGGCCTTGCCGGACTCTCCCGCCCGGAGATTTGGCCCCTTCTTGTCATCTATGCCGTGTGGCAGTGGCGAGAAGGCGATCGCCGGGTAGTCGGGGAAACAGCTGTCGCGTTCGCAGCTTTCATCCTCTTCTGGGTTGTGGGCCCAAAGCTGATCTCAATCGGCTCAGACAGCCCCTTCACCATGGCCGGCGGCCATTCGCTGCACAACTCAAGCTGGCAGACAATCCTCGATAACTCGCTGGGGGTACTCCCGCCGAAGGCATGGGTCCTAATCCCGATCGGTTTGGTTGGCGCCTGGCTGACAAAGCGGAAGCTGGTTCTTGCCCTCGCTGCGGGCTCAGCCCTCCTCGTCATCGAGATCGCACTGCTTTGGGCATTGCACCCCCCGATCACTGCAACTGGCTACACCCCGGTTCTTCGTTACTTCGCAGCTGCAGGCGTCCTAGCCTGTGGCGTCGCAGGGTTCGGCGCGCAATTCCTGGCAGAGAGCTTTCCAGTGGGGCGCTGGCGAGTCGCGGGCACTGGCCTCGCAGTTGCGCTGGTTGGCTGGAGCCTCTACTCCGCAATCCCGGGAACTCGCGACTCCATTAACCGGTCGCGTGACATCGCAGCCTCAACCGATGGTGCGATTGCCGCAATCAAGTCCGCTGGTGGCGTGGACAGCCTTCAGCCCTGCTTCCCATTCACTGTCTCCAACTTTTCAGCCATCGCTTGGGACATTGCCCGCAGGCTTGGGGTTCCCCTTCAAGACGCAACAACCAGACCTCACACTCCCAGTGTTGCCGTGGACTTCGTCGCTGGGAGCTGGGTACTTGCGAGCGCACCACCCGCCGACGCGCGCGGCCGCCAGATCCTTGGAAGCGCCAGTGGCTGGCAGGTCGTCTACTACCCGGGCCGTCTCGGCTGTCTAAAGCCCGCTAAGAATTGATGCGATGACTAAGCCAATCATCGGGCTCTGCACAGCCCTTGAGACAGCCAAGTGGAGCGTGTGGGATCAGCCTGCCGTTCTGCTGCCGTCCAACTATGTAGAGGCAATCCAAGCTGCCGGGGCAACAGCGCTCCTGCTTCCGCCAGATCCGTCTGTTGTCGACAACCCACATGAGCTTCTAGACCTTGTGGACGGGTTACTTCTGGCCGGCGGAGCTGACATTCACCCGTCCTTTTATGGGCAGGAGCCAGAACCAGGACTCGAAGCAACTGTTCCCGAGCGGGACGAGTTTGAGATCGCACTCGCAACTGCAGCGATGGATCGCAACCAGCCAGTCTTAGGAATCTGCCGGGGCTTGCAGATCATCAACGTTGCCCGTGGCGGCACCCTCCACCAGGACATCTTGGAGCGCGTCGGCCACGACGGGCACCGCGCCTCAATGGGCTCATTCGACGGCGCCGATCACGATGTGGAGCTTGTAGAGGGCTCGCTCGCAGCTACGGCTGTCGGAGCAACTCACTCAACGACAAAGTCTCACCACCACCAATCGGTTGACAAAGTCGGCGAAGGCCTAGTCGTTTCTGGCCATTTCCCGCAGGACAACACCTGCGAAGCCCTTGAGCTGGTGGCCAACGACTTCACACTTGGTATCCAGTGGCATGCCGAGGCAACTCCCGGCGACCAGGTCATCACTGCGTTTGTTGAGGCAGCACGCTCTTGGCGTGCCGGACGCTCCTAACTACAGAGCGAAGATCGCGTCAACTTCAACGAGCCCGCCAAGGGGAAGCTGGGCGACTCCGACTGCCGCCCGTGCCGGTGGCTCATCCCCTGTGAAGAACTCTGAGTAGATCGCGTTGACTGTTTGAAAGTCAGCCATGTCAGTCAGGTAGACGTTGACCTTGACGGCGTCGTTGAGGCTTGACCCGCCTGCCTCTGCCACCGCAGCGAGGTTGTTTAGGGCTTGGCGAGCTTGGGCCTCTACGCCGCCCTCAACGAGTCCGCTGCCATCAGGATCGAGCCCAAGCTGCCCCGATGCATAGAGGAATCCGTTGGCACTGACAGCGTGGCTGTAGGGGCCAACTGCTGGTGGTGCTGCCTCGGCGTTGTGAGCTTTTCTGTCTGTTCCCATGCGGGGATCCTACGCCGCGCAGGCTCTTCAGCCACAATCGGTGGATGGACCTATTTCCTCAACTCGAGGTGAAGTCGCTTCTGGGAGCGGCAGCGTCGTTCCCAGCCGACCTCCCAGCGCGCAGAACTATTGTCGTAGCTGCCTTCGTTCAGGACCAACAGGCGCTCGTGGACCGTTGGATCAACGCCCTGGTCGCAGAAGGTGTCCCGGGCACACCTCTGGACGCTGATGACCTCGATGCAGTCGTGATCGAACTTCCAGTACTCCCCTCCCGCTACTCAATGGCCCGCCGCTACATCGACGGCGGCATGGCCCGCACTATCGCGGCGCCTGATGTACTCGCGAGGACTTGGACGGCCTACACCAACGTTGACGACTTCCGCAAAGCAACTGGGATCCCCACGAAGCGAGTGGAAGCGATGGTCGTAAACCGCGTCGGATCAATCATTGCCCGCGCACATGGCGAGCCCTCCCCACTTGATGTTGACATCCTCGCTCGAGCAGCCTTGGAGGCCTAATGCCCAATCAATTAGCTCACGAGACCTCCCCTTACCTTCTTCAACACGCAGAGAACCCCGTCGACTGGCAGCCATGGGGCCCTGAGGCTCTCGCAGAGGCCGCCAGCCGCGATGTGCCGCTCCTAGTGTCAATCGGCTACTCCGCCTGCCACTGGTGCCATGTGATGGAGCACGAGTCGTTCTCAGACCCAGAGATTGCGAAGCTCATGAATGAGAACTTCGTCTGCATCAAGGTTGACCGCGAGGAGCGCCCTGATGTGGATGCGATCTTCATGGATGCCTGCCAAGCGATGACTGGCTCTGGTGGCTGGCCTCTCAACGCATTCGCAACCCCTGACGGACTTCCATTCTGGGCCGGGACCTACTTCCCGCCAACCGAGCGGGGCGGGCATCCAGCTTGGCGTTCAGTCCTGCTCGCACTGGCCGAGGCGTGGCAAGGTGAGCGGCGTGAAGTGCTCGCCTCCAGTGAGCGGGTGACCGAACGCCTCAGCAGTTCAGTCCGGCTTGAGCCCGCTGACGAGATTCCAGGAATCGAAACTCTGGATCGCGCAGCTGCCGGACTTGAGGCTCTGTACGACAGGGAGAACGGCGGCTTTGGTGGTGCCCCCAAGTTCCCGGCCTCAGAGGCTGTCGAGTTCCTCCTCGCGCGTGGTGAGACTGAGATGAGCACAGGCGCCTTGCTCGCTATGGCCCGCGGTGGGATTCATGACCAGATCGGCGGTGGCTTTGCCCGCTACGCGGTTGACTCACGCTGGATCGTCCCCCACTTCGAAAAGATGCTCTACGACAACACTCTCCTAGCTCGTTCGTACCTCCACGCCTGGCAAGTGACCAACGACGACTACCTGCTCTCGGTCTGTCGAAGCACCCTGGACTGGATGCTGCGTGAGATGAGGTCAGCTGATGGAGCGTTCTTCGCTTCGATCGACGCTGACGACGAGCTGGGCGAAGGGCGCTTCTATGCGTGGACACCAGAGTTGGTTGAGGAAGCACTCCCCGACCCGGCCGATGCGGCGGCAGCCTGCCGGGCCTTTGGAATTACTCCCTCAGGCAACTGGGAGGACGGCTTGACAGTGGCTGTCGCAGGACAGCCAGTTGAGGACCTCCCACGCTTGAAGGCCGCTCTCTACGAGGCAAGGTCATCGCGCCCACGACCTAGTACCGACACAAAGGTACTCACTGGGTGGAATGCGCTTGCCATTAGCGCCCTCGCTGATGCTGGAGCAGTCCTTGAAGACCCGGATTACCTAACCGCGGCTCAAGAATGCGCCGACTACCTATTGCGTTCCCTCCGTGACTCTGAAGGGCGAGTCCTGCGCTGTCTCCGGAAAGACTCTGGGGTACTTGGGGTGCTTGAGGACTCATCTCTCCTCTTGGCTGCCCTGCTTGACCTCTATGAGGCAACGGGTGATCTGCGCTGGTTCACAGAGGCTGAGAGGCTCGCCGACACGACATGGGAGCGCTTTGGTGACTCGGAGGCAGGCGGGTTCTTCTCAACACCATCAGATGGTGAGGAACTTGCCGTGCGCCGCAAGGACATTGAAGACCGTCCAGTGCCGTCCGGGAACGCGACAATGGCACTAGCTCTGCTTAGGCTCTACGCCCTCACCGGAGACAGCCGTCACATCGAGCGAGCAGAGGGAGTGATGCGGATTCTCGGCCCCTTGGTGGAACGCCTTCCCCTTGCCCTTGGACGAATGCTGCTGGCTCTTCAAGTTCGAGCTGATGGCATTAACGAGATCGCGATCATCGGCCCAGACCCCGAAGCTCTCCTTAAGGCGGCCCGCTCAGGACTGCGTCGTAACTCAGTCCTCGCCTACTCAGAAGTTCCGACTGACTCAGTTCGACTCCTCGCTGGACGAGTCCCAGAGCCGGGCGGAACCCAGGCCTGGGTCTGCAAGTCGTTCGCCTGCCAGCTTCCCGTTTCAACTTCAGAGGAACTGCTCGCACAACTCAGTGGCCCCGCCACCACCTCCTGATAGCGTCGCCGCAGATGATCTCCGACCGCCTCATGATCGAAGTTGACGGCCTTGTCAAGACCTTCGGGTCGGGCGACGACGCGGTACACGCTGTTCGTGGCGTCGACTTCTCCGTAAACGAGGGTGAGATCTTCGGCCTCCTTGGCGCTAACGGCGCTGGCAAGTCAACAATCGTGTTGATGCTTGCGACCCTCCTTAGCCCTTCTGGCGGAACGGCTCGTGTGAACGGGCACGATGTATTGAAGGACCCAATCAAGGTCCGTCAGTCATTTGGTGCAGCGCTTCAGGAGACAGGCCTTGACCCCCTTCAGAAGGCCGGAGAGCTGCTTGAGCTTCACGGGCGCCTCTACGGCTACTCGAAGCAAGCTGCAGCTGCCCGCGCAGTTGAGCTTCTTGAAGTGGTTGGCCTGACTGACGACCGTGAGCGCCGAGTTGGCACCTACTCAGGTGGTATGCGACGCAGGCTTGACCTTGCAGCAGCTTTGATCCACCGCCCGCCTGTCCTGTTCCTCGACGAGCCAACAACGGGGCTTGACCCTGCGTCGCGCAGAGCGATTTGGGATGAGGTTGAGGAACTTCGCAAGCAGGGAGTAACCGTGCTCCTGACCACTCAGTATTTGGAGGAGGCAGACCAGCTTGCTGACAACGTCGCGATCATGGCTGACGGAGTCATTGCCAAGATCGGCACCCCCGAGCAACTGAAGAGCGGCATGGGTGCTGATGTTGTTGATGTTCAGTTCGCTGATGTTGAAACTGCGGAGCGGGCAGCAGCGGTCATCGGCCCTGAGGCGAAGGTCGCAGGCCACGAGATACGAGTCAATGCGACTGATGGGCCAGCTGTCCTGGCTGACCTGATCGGCCGCCTCCGAGAGGCTGGCATTGAGACGAAGGGCGTCTCCCTGACACAGCCAACACTTGACGATGTCTTCCTCAACCTCACTGATGGGGCTTCAAAGTGACTGAGATCCCTGAACTAACAGCAGCACCAGCCAAGCCAGCACCTCTGGTAACTCAGGTTCGCCTTCTGACAGTGAGGTTGATCCGCAAGGTCCTCCGTGAGCCAGCAGTAACGATCCCAAACCTTGCGATCAGTGCCTTCTTCCTGTTCACCTACAACGGAGCATTCGGCTCCTCTGGCGTGACGAGCTTCCCAGGTGTTGGCGGCAACTACCTCAACTTCATCCTGCCTGTGACAGTTCTTTTCTCCTCGATCAGTGGTGGAGCAGCTGGCCTGACCCTCGTGCAGGACCTTGAGACCGGCTACTTCCGCCGCCAGCTCTCAATGCCGCTCTCCCGCTCGGCGATCGTGCTCGCAGCGATCATGTTGGGCGCGATCCAGGTGCTGGTGCAGGCCTGCTTGATCATGACTATCGGCTTGATCATGGGCGCCGACCCAGCCACGGGAATTGGTGGCATCTTTGCGCTTCTTGGCTTCGCCCTGCTGTGGGGAATGGGCTTTGCTGGCTACTCGGTTGCGACCGGTCTGAAAACAGGTAACGCGCAGGCCGCCCAAGCCGCCACCTTCATCTTCTTCCCGCTGATGTTCCTCGCCCCAGTGTTCCTACCGATGAACGAGCTTGCAGGGTGGATCCAGGCAGTCGCCAAGGTCAACCCCACGACCTACATGCTGGAAGCGATGCGCTCGGTGATGATTCAGGGCTGGGTGACCTCGGCACTGCTGAAGGGCCTACTGGCAGGCGGCCTGTTTGCGGTCATCACCCTTACTGCAGCAGTCCGAGTCGCACGCAGTAAGACATCCCGCGCTTAGAGCGCGACTTGACCTCACCCCCCCCCGATGTCATAATTGGCGGGTGCTCAGCTTTACTGGAATTACCAAGCCCTTTCTAGTTGTTGCTGGAAGCCTTGTCTTTAGCCTCGCTGCCGCAGGTTCTGCTCAGGCCGACGCGTTCAATATCAGCAAGCCAACGGCGATAAGTACCACCACGCCAACCGGTGACCCCACGGTCAGCATCGGCGATTTTGGAAATGGCGTTGTCGCCTGGCCTGCTCAGGGCTATGTCTACGCTCGCCTCAGGTCAGAGGAGGGCACTCTCAGCCCAGTTTCGAAGTTGGGGACTTCAAGCACATGCCTTGATTCAGATGTCGCCGGCAACGGGACAACTGCTGTTGCGTGGACGAGTGTGACTCTCAAGGTTGCCGTCGCCCCGCTCCACGGAAAGTTCGGGCGTGTGCGCAGCCTCCCAACGGGGCCAGGCTGCGGAGAGTTCAAGGTTGTTCAGACCGATAACCGGACAGTCCTTATCTGGCAGTCAGGTACCCAGATCTGGTTCTCAATCGCTAACGGCGGCGGAGCCTTCGGCCCAGCGGCGCTCTTCGACGATGCCCGATCGGCCAGACTAGATGCGACCCACGCAGCAGACGACAGCGTCCTTGTTGCCTACCACCCGCAGTGGTCCAGCACACCGTGGAATCGAACCCAAGTCGCCGTCAAACGACTCGCGGCTGATTCGACCACCTTCTCTGCTCGGCAAATTGTGTCAAGCGATACTGCAGCTAATAGTGAATCTGGGACTCTCGGCTTCTTCAACGGGGCAAATGAAACGAGCCTTGGCTCCTTCACAGAAGGCGGAGGGCC
>CALJKH010000008.1 GCA_937973575.1 uncultured Solirubrobacterales bacterium
ATGTCAGTCGTAATCCAAGTCATCTCCTTCCGGTCCTTCCGGCGTCGAGTGTTCCTGATGGCGCCGATCCACCACCATTTCGAGCTTAGGAACTGGTCGGAGACGAAGATCATCCTGCGGTTCTGGATCGTTGCAGCGGCCTTCAGCGCTATCGCATTCACCCTCTACCAGTCAAGCCTTCAGTAACGCCAGTGCAGTCAACCGTCGAACGACCCCCTCTGCCTGACGGTCCGTGGCTCATATGCGGGTTGGCGAAATCAGGGCAGGCGGCTGCCCGACTGCTTGCCAGCATGGGTGAGCGTGTGGTCGCAGTGGACGCAGCAGCTCCCGACGGTGCTGCAGGTCTGGCGGAACTTGGTGTCGAAGTCCATTTAGATGCCGCCGGAGATGACCTTGTGAGTGGTGCCTCGGCGTTTGTGAAGAGTCCGGGTGTGCCTTCGAACGCTCCGGCTGTAGTCGCGGCGAGGGCCGCAGGTATTACGCAGATGGGCGAACTGGAACTTGGTTGGCGTCTTACCGATGGGCCGGTTACTTCGGTCACTGGGACAAATGGCAAGACGACGGTGGTTGAGATGATCGGCCACCTCATTCGAAGCAGCGGGCACGAAGCTGCGGTTGTAGGAAATGTCGGTCGACCTATCACTGAGCTTCCAGGGACAGACGAGGCAAGCGGTCGCATCGTGTTGGAGGCGTCGTCCTTCCAACTTGAGGACTCGCCTGCCTTTGCGCCAGATGTGGCAGTACTCCTCAATCTGGCCGAAGATCACCTTGACCGTCACGGCAGCGTCGAGGCTTATCACGAGGCCAAGCTCTCGATGTTCGATAGGCAACCTGCGGGAACTGTGGCGATCGTGCCAGCCAGCGCAGGGCCTTGGGATCACCGAGGAGCGGCGGAGCGAGTGACCTTTGGTCAGCCTGATTCAGACCTAGCAACGGTTGATGGGGTCCTCCAGTGGAGGGGTGAGAGCTTCGCTGAAGCAGCTGATATCCAACTGCCCGGTGCCCACAATCTTCGTAACGCCGAGGCAGCCTGCGCTGCAGCAATCGCCAATGGCGTCCCAGTCTCGGCACTTGCAGAAGGCCTGCGGTCCTTCTCGGGCGTCCCGCATCGCCTCGAACTGGTTTCCGACAGCGGTGGAGTCCGCTGGTACAACGATTCGAAGGCTACGAATGTGGCTTCGACGCTTACCGCCTTGGCAGCCGTAGACGGGCCGGTTCGCCTGATACTCGGCGGGCAAGGCAAGGCGCAGGACTTCAGTCCGCTTCGAGCTGCCGTCGCGCAGCGTTGTCAATCAGTGCACTTGATCGGCGAAGCCGCCGGTCAACTCAGTGAACTTCTTTCCGACAGTGGAGTGCACACACAGATTGACTCGGACTTGAAGCTCGCGGTAGCCGCCTGCTCCCGCCTTGCACGCCCCGGTGACGCGGTGCTGCTTTCACCTGCCTGTGCCAGCTTCGATCAGTTCAGCGACTTTCAGGATCGCGGCGCAAGCTTTAGGGCCCTAGTTGAGGACCTTGCATGAGTAAGCGCAAGAGCCAAGCCGCGCGGCCCAAGGCATCACGGGTGAAGTCGAAGCCCGCATCTCGAGGGAACTCCGTCAAGGAGATGCTCGGTTTGAATGGCAAGACCAGGTCTGTTGTGTTCCCGAAGGAGCAGAGGGCGATCACAACAGCCATTCTCGTTCTCGCAGCTATCGGGATAGTGATGGTCTACAGCGCCTCATCGGCCGAGAACGCACTTGTTTCGGGTGGCGCTGGAATGGGAATGTTTTTGAGGACGATCGGGTTCGGCATCATTCCCGGGGCTCTTGCGTGCCTCTTCCTTCAGCGGTTTGAGCTTTCCCGAGTCAGGCAGCTCGCGCCTCTCGCGATCACTGTCGCGGCAGGCCTCCTAGTCGCCGTAATGGTCATCGGACAGAGCGTCAACGGTGCTAAGCGGTGGATCGGCGTTGGTGGATTTACATTCCAGCCCAGTGAGATTGCGAAGGTGGCGATCGTTCTCTATGTCGCGGATCAGGCGATTCGCCACAAGGGCTCACTGAACAACCTCAAGGCTATTTGGAAGGCGTGCCTTCTTCCGATTCTCGGCTGCGCAGTCTTGATCGCTAAGGAGCCGGACCTGGGAACCGCCATGGTGACTGTCGCAACTGGATTCACAGTTCTATGGATGGCTGGAATGAGGCCGCGAGTCATGGCCCCGGTGCTTCTAACGATCTTCGTAGCCGGCGCTGCGTATACGGCAAGCAACAGTGAGCGCCTTTCACGGCTCACAGCTTTCCTGCATCCCTTCGCTGCGTCAACCCGCACGGGGAATGGATTCCAGGCTGTTCAGGGCCAGATTGCGATTGGCTCGGGCGGCCTCACTGGCGTGGGACTAGGCCAATCAGTTCAGAAGATCTTTTACCTCCCTGAGGCGCACACAGACTTCATTCTCGCTGTGATCGGCGAGGAGCTTGGCTTCGTTGCCATCGCTGTAATCCTCGCGATGTTCGGGATCCTGATGAAGGCGGGCATGAACCTCGCCCGGGATGCGGTTGACCCGTATGCCAAGCTCGTAGCTGCAGGCCTCACCGCTCTGATCACATGCCAAGCAATGCTGAACATCTGGGTTGTACTTGGAATCGCGCCCCTCACAGGAGTGCCGCTTCCGTTCATCTCGTACGGCCCGACCAGTCTTGTGGTCCTGCTGTCTGCCACCGGACTTCTTCTCAACATTGCCACCACGGGTGGAGCGAGCCTTCGTGCCCTAGACGGCAACAGCGAACGCGAAATAGAGGTTCAAGATGCGGATCTTGATGGCAGCAGGGGGTACGGCAGGACACGTCATACCCGCGCTGAGCGTCGCTAAGCAGCTGACCGAGCAGGGCCACGATGTCGAGTTTGCTGGCGGGGACCGCGCCGAGCTGACTCTCGTGCCGGCTGCTGGCTTCGCCTTTCATCCTGTTGATGCTGAGGGCCTAAGTCGCACATCGAAAATTCGGGCAGCAAAGTCGGCCTTGAAGTCCATCCCAGCTGTTTGGAACGGGGTCAAGCTGCTTCGAAAGCTTCGCCCTGATGTGGTGATGGGAGGCGGTGGGTATGTCGCGGGCATCATCGGTGCCGCTGCAGTCATCACCCGTACCCCTCTTGTTCTAACTGAGGCGGACAGCCATCTTGGAATATCCAATCGGGCACTGTCCCGCTTCGCCAAGAAGATCTGCCTCGCTTTCCCAATCTCGGGGCATGAGGGCGACCGTTGGGTCGTAACCGGACGACCTGTGCCGGCCGAGGCAGACGACCGGCTGCTAGCTCGAGCGCGTTTCGGAGTTGCTCCTGAGGCAAAGTGCGTCCTCGTCACAGGCGGTTCACTTGGCGCGACCTCAATCAACCTCGCGGCACTCGAGGCCTTCGCGAGTTCCGATTTCGAAGTGATCCACCTTGCGGGCGAGCGTGATCTACCTCGCTTGTCTTCTCCAAGGGACGGCTATCACCTATTCGGCTATGTAGACGAGTTTGCCGATGCTGTGCTCGCGTCGGACCTAGCCGTGGCCCGGGCTGGGGGCTCGGTGTTTGAACTCGCCGCGGGCGGCTGCCCAGCAATTCTTATCCCCTATCCGCAGGCTGCTGGCGATCACCAGACTGGTAACGCGCGATGGATGGAATCGGCAGGCGCAGCTGAAGTTCTGCTGGATCGGGATCTGAACCCTGCTCGACTCCGAGAGTCTGTCGAGAGGATCCTTGGTGATGAGGATCTCCTCGTCGCGATGGCTACCGCCAGCAAGGCGCTGGCGCGACCTGACGCGGCGGCTGCCGTGGCCAACGAGGTAGTTCTAGCTGGTGGTGGGGCATGACCATGACCAGTGACTGGAGTGGGCGAGAGCTTCACTTTGTGGGCATTGGTGGGGCTGGAATGAGCGGCCTCGCACTTATTGCCATTGAGCTCGGTGCAGTGGTCAGCGGCTCCGATCCTGGAGGTGCTCCGATCCTCGATGTGTTGCGCTCAAAGGGCGCCGCGATCAGTTCCGTCCATGACGAGGCGAATGTGAGTCTTGGCTCTGATGTCGTGCGGACATCCGCTGTGGACGACAACAATGTTGAGGTGGCTGCTGCCCTGGAACGAGGCCAGACCGTGCTCCACAGGAGTGAGTTGCTCGCAGAGATGACTCGGCTCAAGCGCACGATCGCGGTTACGGGCACACATGGAAAGACAACGACCTCAGCAATGGTCCTGCGGGCCTTGCGAGGTGCTGGCATAGACGCCGGGTGGGTCATTGGCGCAGGGCTGCAGGATGGGGAGGCTTCAGCTGGGTGGGGTAGCTCTGAGTGGCTTGTAGTGGAAGCCGATGAGTCGGATCGATCGCTCCTAGTCCTCGATACAGAGGTCGGTGTGATCACGAACCTCGAGCTCGACCACCACGCCACCTATTCCTCCTTTGAGGACCTAGTGGAGACTGTCAATCAGTTTGCCGTCGCGGCGGATCATGTCGTTCTTGCTGACGGAGACGGGCTCGAAGCGTTTGCTGGGCTCCCGACAGCTGTCCGTCGGTTCCCGGACGGTGCTACAGCGGCTGATGGTGGATCAACATTCACTTGGTCAGGTCTTCCTGTCGAGGTTGCAGTACCCGGGTTGCATAACGCTTCAAACGCCGCGGCAGCGCTCGAGGCAGCCGCCTTCGCTTCAGAAGATAATGAGGGCCTAATTGCCGGGATCGCTGAGTTCAGGGGCACATCGCGGCGCTTCGAGCTGAAGGGCTCCATGACCTGTGGCGCTCGCGTCTATGACGATTACGCCCACCACCCAACTGAGGTCGCAGCGACAATCGCGGCTGCTCGCACAATGGGAGCGGAGAGGGTCATTGCAGCGTTTCAGCCACACCTGTTCTCGCGCACTCAGGAACTTGCAGAGGAGTTTGCTCAGGCTCTTAGCAAAGCTGATCACGCGTTCATCTCCGACATCTATCCAGCGAGGGAAAGCCAGTCTGACTTCCCCTCGGTGACAGCAGCCACGGTTAGCGCGCTCGCGAGTGAAAGCGTTGAGGAGGTCGGTGGTCTCCCGGAGTTGACTCAGGCCTTAAGAGCGGAGAGCCGGGATGGGGATCTCGTCCTACTGATGGGTGCAGGGGACATTGGTTCCATCGCAGAAGGGTTGCTCAATGACAGATGAGCCAAATCGCCTCAAAAGAGGCGAGCCAATGTCGAAGTACACGACTGTGGGCACCGGCGGCCCGGCAGAGTTCTTCTCGCGCGCTGGGTCTCCTGAGGAGCTCTCTGAACTGATCGCCTGGTCGGCCGCCAACGGCCAACAGCTCCATGTAATCGGCTCTGGCTCAAATCTCCTAGTTGCTGATGAGGGGGTAACTGGGCTCGTAATCAAGCTGGATGGTGAGCTTGCCCGGATCGAGTTCGACGGGACGAGGGTTGAATGCGGAGGAGGGGCACGCCTGCCCAGCGTTGCCGCCAAGGCAGCGGCCGAGGGGCTGACAGGGCTCGAGTTCGGAGTCAGCATCCCCGGCACAGTTGGGGGTGCGGTTCGGATGAACGCCAACGCGTACGGGGGCGAGTTGGCCCGAACCTTGGAGTGGGTTGATGTCGCAACATCTTCAGGAGTGGACCGCAGAACTCCGGACCAGTTCGATTTCGAATACCGCCGGTCTAACCTCGCCGAAGGGGAGGTTGTCTGCGGTGCGGGATTCGTGCTCGGTGAGTCCCAGCCCGGAAAGGTCAAGGCGGAGCTTGCGGACCTCCGGGCCCGGCGGAAGGAAGCTCAGCCCTGGGGTGTCAAGACATTCGGCTCCACTTTCAAGAACCCAGTTGATGAAAAGGCTGAAGGGAAGTCAGCGGGCCAGCTGCTCGATGCTGCGGGCTGTCGGGATCTTCGGATTGGCGGCGCTGGATTCTCAGAGAAGCACGCGAACTTTGTCGTCAACCATGGTGAAGCCACAACCTCCGATGTCGTCGCTGTGATGGCGGAAGGGCGGAGCAAGGTGCACGAGATGTTTGGCGTCTCGCTTGAGCCGGAGGTGCAAACACTTGGGCCAGTTAACGTCCCTTCTGACTGGAGGGGTGGGGAGTGAAGAACCATTGGTTCAGGATCGGAATCGGCCTACTTGTAGCCGGCGTCGTGATGTTTGGGCTCTACTTCCTTCTCAAGGGAAGCAGCCTTTTTGTGGTCAAGAAGGTCGAAATCATCGGCCTAACTGGTGCCAGAGCAGACAGGGTTCGCAACGCAAGCCTCGGTCAAAGCACTCTTGATTTCGACGAAGACGCTGTGCGCTCGGTAGCTGATGGACGGCCACCGATTCGAAGCTTCAAGGTCGACACGCATCCAATGCATCGGGTGACCATCACCGTCGTGCTTTACATCCCAGTTGCTGCGGCCGGGATAAACGCAGGCAATCTTCAAGCTGTCTCCGCCGACGGAACAGTTCTGCCGGGTGTTTCAACCGATCGGCTCCCGGTAGTGCAGACCTCGATCGTCGGCGGTTATGTGCGGGACCGAGTAGTTCTTGAGTCACTTAGGGTCCTCGCTGCGGCGCCTGCCCAGTTCCGAAGTCGCGTCAAAGCTTTCGCCAAGGATCCGAAATTTGGTCTCTACGCAACGATGGACAACGGCACCAAGATCTACTTCGGTGACGCCTCGCTTGCCGCCAGGAAATGGGCCGCCGCTGCCACCGTTCTTGCGGACCCACAAGCCGCTGGTGCCGCGTATGTCGATGTCCGAGTTCCGCGTAGACCGGTCGTAGGAGGCGTACAGGGTGGAGTTACAGGGGGGATTGATCCGGCTGATCCCAACCAGCCCGTTGGCGGCGACAACGGTGGTGCCTCGCCTGATTCGGGAGGTACTTCCACCGATTCGACCGGCGGAACCACTCCTCAGTAAGCCTCATTCTCGCGTTCAGGCTTTGAGGTAACCCTCAACCTGTAGTCGAGAGTTTTATCCTCAACCTCTTCACAGGGAAGGAGTTTCGGTCTATTGTGGCGAAGGAGGCCACGTTCAGGTGTGCCTATCTGGACACTCAACCCCTACCTGAGGGCGGTTCTAAGTAAAAATGGATAGCGGTAGCTACCTCGCAGTAATCAAGGTCGTAGGAGTAGGCGGCGGCGGAACGAACGCCGTCAATCGAATGGTTGAAGGTGGAGTTCGCGGAGTCGAGTTCATCGCGGCCAACACTGACTCGCAGGCTCTCCAAGAGAGCGAAGCTGACATCACACTTCAGATCGGCAACGATCTCACTAAGGGTCTTGGAGCAGGTGCCAACCCTGAGGTAGGGCACGGAGCCGCGGCAGAGTCGCGCGACGAGATCAAGGAAGCTCTCAAGGGTGCGGACATGGTTTTCGTAACCGCCGGCGAGGGTGGGGGTACCGGCACCGGTGCGGCACCAGTAATTGCTGACATCGCAAAGAATGAAATTGGTGCTCTGACAGTGGGCGTGGTTACTCGCCCGTTCAGCTTCGAGGGCTCCCAACGCACCCGTTCCGCAGACTCAGGCATCGCCCACTTGCGCGACAATGTTGACACTCTCATCGTAATCCCGAATGAGCGCCTGCTCAGCGTTGTAGATGAAAAGACCACGATGGTTGAGGCCTTCCAGATGGCAGACAATGTTCTGCGTCAGGGCGTTCAGGGGATCACTGATCTGATCACCATTCCTGGCCTGATCAACCTCGACTTCGCAGATGTGCGCACGATCATGCACAACTCGGGCTCAGCGCTGATGGGTATCGGAACTGCATCGGGCGAGGGTCGCGCTGTCAAGGCAGCGAATGACGCGATCACTTCCCCACTGCTCGAAGAGAGCATTGATGGTGCAACTGGAATTCTGCTGAACATCACAGGTGGCAAGGAACTGGGCCTGTTTGAGGTCAATGAGGCAGCTGAGGTTGTTGCCTCAGCAGCTGACTCCAGCGCCAACATCATCTTTGGCTCAGTTGTTGATGACAGTCTCGGGGATTCGATCCGAATCACCGTCATCGCAACTGGAGTGGATCAGGGCCGTGGGGGCCGCGGAAGGTCGCTCAGTGTTGAGCGTCCTGCTCGCTCCTCCGATTCAGCCAGCACGAGCAGTAGCTCAAGCGGCAGCCTTGATGTTGACGTTCCCGAGTTTCTTCGCGACGACAGCTAAGACCACTTGCGTCAGATAGCCGTTTCGTGACGGCAGGGGTGGCGGGTATGCTCGGCAAGTGCCGGATCCCGCCCTCCAGCTAACACCACTTCATGGCCGACACCAAGAGCTTGGCGCTCGCCTAGTTCCGTTTGCGGGTTGGGAGATGCCCGTCCAATATGACGGCGTGATGGAGGAACACCGCGCTGTCCGCGGCTCCACCGGTGTTTTCGATGTTTCACACATGGGACAGGTTCGCTCGACGGGGCCCGACGCGCTGAAGTTCCTCCAGCGAGCAACCAGCAACGATGTTTCAAAGATCCCCCTTGGAGGCGCCCAGTACTCGCTTCTCTGTCAAGAGGATGGCGGCGTGCTTGACGATCTGTTCACTTATCGTCTAGGTGACCAAGAGTTTCTGACAGTCACTAATGCCGGTAACCACCCTGCTGACTTTGCCCGCCTTGCGAAGATTGCGAGTGACGAGTCGTTCGATGTGGAGGTAACCGACGAGGCGGCTTCGACAGCCATGCTGGCAGTCCAAGGGCCATCAGCCAGAGCTCTTGTCGAGTCACTTGCGGACGGTCCGCTGCCCGAGCGTATGACGGCGGCGGAGGGAACGGTTGCAGGGCAGAGCGTCCTGATTGCTGGAACTGGTTACACGGGTGAGGATGGTGTCGAACTGCTCACGAGCCTGGAAGCTGCCGTTCCGGTCTGGGATGCGCTGATTGAGGCGGGCGCAACACCGTGCGGGCTCGGCGCCCGAGACACTCTGCGACTTGAGGCGTGCTACCACCTGTATGGCAACGACCTTGACCCCTCCCGCAACCCGATTGAAGCTGGCCTTGGCTGGGCATGCAAGGAAGACACTGGCTTCATTGGGAGCGATGCCGTAGCGGCAGCCCGTGCTCAGGGAACTGCGGAGCAGCTTGTTGCCTTTGAGGTCACAGGCGCGGGCATCGCCCGCACTGGGAACCCAGTGGTCGGAGGTGGCGTTGTGAGCAGTGGAACCTTCTCCCCGACTTTCGAGATTGCGATCGGTATGGCCTATCTGCCTGCCGACAAAGCTGCAGTTGGTTCACACTTCGATATCGACGTACGCGGAAAGCACCGAACAGCCGTGGTCCGCGAGCGACCCATCTACCGAAAGGGCTAAACCAAAGTGTCTGAAGCTAGCTACCCCGACGATCTTCTCTACCACCACGAGCACGACTGGGTACGACTTGACCCGCAGGGTGAGTGGGCCACATTTGGCATCACTTGGTATGCCCAAGATGCTCTTGGAGAGGTCGTCTTCTACGACGCTCCCGAAGTCGGCGCAACTCTCACGAAGGATGAGTCGTATGCGGAGATCGAGTCCGTCAAGGCTGTCAGTGATGTTTTCGCTCCGATGAGCGGTGAAGTAATTGAAGTCAATGACTCAATCGCTGATGAGCCCGGGGTCGTCAACGACGACCCTTACGGTGGGGGCTGGCTGGTCAAGGTGCGCCTCACTTCCGTAGAGGAGAAAGAAGCCCTCATGGATTCCGCCGCATACAAGGAACTGCTCGGCTAGCAGCCGCGCGAAAAGACGACAAGAGACTGTCCGCCCCGACATGAGTTCGTACACAGCAGCAACCCAGCAGGACATCGAGGAAATGCTCAGCGCGATTGGTTGTAGCTCAATCGAGGAGCTTTTCCGCGACATTCCCGCAGGAGTGCGCTTCGATAGGCGTCTAGACCTGCCAGCAGGTAAGCCAGAACAGCAGGTCTACGCTGAGCTGGCTGAACTGGCCGCCAAGAACACCAGTGCTGACGACGAGGTCTCGTTCCTTGGAGCGGGCATGTACGACCACTACGTACCGTCGTTCATCGACACTCTTATGGGGCGCGCTGAGTTCCTCACGCCTTACACGCCCTACCAGCCTGAGGTTTCGCAGGGCGGCCTCCAGGTGATGTTCGAATACCAGACTGCCATTAGTGAACTCACAGGTCTGCCAATCAGCAATGCCTCCCTCTACGAGGGGCCATCGGCCGTTGGTGCTGCTGCTTATCTGGCGAAGCTGGCCAACGGGCGTACTCGCCATCTCGTCTCGCGTGGAGTCCATCCTCACTCGCGGGAGACGCTTGAGACGCTTGCCGTGGGTTACGGAACTGACGTCGAAGAGATCCCTCTCAAGGACGGCATCACTGACATTGATGCACTGATCTCTGCCCTGGATGAGACCGTTGGCGCTGTCGTCCTGCAGCAGCCAAACTTCCTTGGCTCAGTAGAGGATCTTGAGGCGCTCACAAAGGCCGCCAAGCAGCACGATGCTCTCGTAATCGTTGCCTGCGATCCGATTGCACTCGGAATCCTCAAGACCCCGGGTGAGTGCGGGGTAGATGTGGCGGTAGGCGAAGGGCAACCGCTTGGCAACAGGCTTGATTACGGCGGACCATCCTTCGGCTTCTTCGCCGCAGCTCAGGAGCACATTCGTCGTATGCCAGGGCGTATCGCAGGTGAGACAAAGGACGTCGACGGACGCCGCGGCTGGGTACTGACACTGCAGACGCGTGAGCAACATATTCGTCGCGAGAAGGCCACTTCGAACATCTGTACATCACAAGCTTTGAACGCTCTTGCTGGGGTTGCCTATCTTGGCTGGCTTGGGAAGGTTGGCTTTGTTGAGCTTGGCGAGCTTCTGGTCCGCTCAACTGACTACGCCCGTACCGCTCTCGCAGCTGTGGACGGCGTAAGCCTGCTGCACGAGCAACCTGTGGTTCGTGAGTTCGCAGTTGAGCTGGACGCACCCGTCGAAGCTGTCATTGCCCGCTGCCAGGCCAAGGGCGTAAACCCGGGCTACGCGCTCGGTCGAGACTTCCCTGAATTTGAGAACGGGCTCCTTATTGCCCTTACCGAGAAGCGGAGCCGCGAGGAGATTGACCTCCTTGCGCAGGTACTAGGCGAAGCAATTGCTGCCGAAAAGACTGGTACGGAGGTCACGGCATGAGTGACATGGCATCAGCTCAGACTGCGTCGCAGCACGCAGATGGAAGCCTCGGGGAGGACTCAGTCGTCGCCCCTCAGACGGTTAGCCGCCTCTCTGAAACCCCTCAGCAGCGGGACTCAGCAAAGACCATCTACGAGAAGTCAAAACCAGGTCGCCGCGCTTTCATGGCGCCAAATCCTGATGTGCCCGACGCTGAGCTTGGGGATCTAATCCCAAGCGCCTTCCTGCGAGGCGAACCTGCCCGTTTGCCCGAGGTAGCCGAGCCAGAGCTCGTCCGCCATTACACGAAGATCAGCAAGCGGAACATCGACTTGGACTCAGGCTTCTATCCGCTCGGCTCCTGCACGATGAAGCACAACCCGCGTCTGCACGAGAGAGTGGCTGCGCTACCGGGCAATAGCCGGCTGCACCCGCTTCAGTCAGAGGACAGGGCACAGGGCGCTCTTGAGCTGATGTGGAACCTCCAGTACGCGCTTGGCGAGGTAGCTGGACTCCCTCACGTTTCTCTGCAGCCATCAGCTGGCTCCCACGGTGAGCTTGCTGGGGTTCTGCTTACAAAGGCCTACCACGAGGACCGAGGTGAAGTTCGGACAAAGGTTCTGACTCCAGACACGGCACACGGAACCAACCCGGCGACAGTCACCATGGCTGGTTACGAGGTTGTCAAGGTGGGAACGAACGCCGACGGAGGCGTGGACATCGAAGACCTCAAGGCAAAGGCCGACGACCAGGTCGCCTGCCTGATGCTGACGAACCCGAACACCCTCGGCCTGTTCGACCCGAACATCGAAGAGATCGCATCCATCGTCCACGGAGTGGGAGCGACGCTCTATTACGACGGAGCCAACCTCAACGCTGTGATGGGGATCAGTCGCCCTGGGGACATGGGCTTCGACATCGTCCACTTCAACCTCCACAAGTCGTTCACTCAGCCTCACGGCGGTGGCGGCCCCGGATCTGGCCCAATCGCAGTTTCGGAGCGGATTGAGCCTTATCTCACGCGTCCGCAAGTAGTAAGGGACGAGTCAAACAACGGTAGCGGTCCAACATTCCGCCTTGACTACGACAGGCCTAAGTCAATCGGCCGTCTGCGTGGCTTCCAGGGCAACTACGGCGTATTTGTCCGCTCATACGCCTACATCTGTTCCCTCGGCGCCGAAGGCCTCAGAGAGGCCTCAGAGCTCGCTGTGCTGAACGCCAACTATCTGCTGGCCCGCCTCAAGGAAGCTGGCGTCGCCGAATACCTTCCAGTGGCGTTCGACCGCCTCTGCATGCACGAGTTTGTTCTTTCCGGTTCGCCGATGAAGAAGGAACTTGGGATCAAGACGCTCGATCTCGCCAAGCGGCTCCTGGACCACGGCTATCACCCGCCGACTGTCTACTTCCCGCTGCTCGTTGATGAGGCGCTCTTGATTGAGCCAACTGAGACCGAGTCGAAGGAAACCCTTGACGCGTTCGCTGACGCAATCGCCGAGATCCTGCTTGAGGCCAAGGAGGATCCTTTGCTTGCGCTGGAGGCACCGTACTCAACTCCAGTGAGGCGACTCGACGAGGCCGCAGCAGCCAAGAACCCTGTCGTACGACAACAGCTCTGAGGTCCCTTTGGGACCTTGGGCACTGCTGTCGTTCGCCATTGCCTCCGAGGTTGTCGGCACAACGGCGCTGCGCGCTTCAAACGATTGGGACGGCGGTAAGAGGCTCCTCGGCTACGCAATTGTTTTTGTCGGCTACGCGCTTTCGTTTTGGCTCCTTGCACTTGTCCTTCGAAAGCTGGATCTTGGTATCGCCTACGCAGTGTGGGCAGGGGTTGGAACGGCGATCACGGCAGTGATTGGAGTGGCCCTGTTTGGTGAGGCGATGACAGCTGTGAAGGTGGGCTGCATCCTGCTGATCATCGGTGGGGTAGTTGGACTCAACCTTTCGGGCGCGCACCACTAGGGCCGTCACCACTAGCCTGCGCTTTCAAGATGAGAATCTTCTCCGGAATCCAACCAACTGGCCGCAAGCACCTTGGCAACCTGATTGGTGCAATTGATCAGTACGTAATTGGCCAGGACCGCGGCGAGGCTCTCTATTGCATCGTGGACCTGCACGCCACAACGGTTCCGTATGACGCAGCTGAGCTGCGCGAGCGGACCTACGACACGGCCGCGATTCTCCTCGCCGCCGGGCTTGACCCCGAGCGATGCGTCTTCTTCAGGCAGGGCGACGTCATGGAGCACACCGAGCTCTGCTGGCTGCTCTGCTCAGTCACATCGTGGGGTGACCTCAACCGGATGCACCAGTTCAAGGAGAAGGCCGGTAACGAACGTGAGCTAGTAAGCGCTGGCCTGTTCTTCTACCCGGTTCTTCAAGCAGCTGATGTTCTTGCTTACCGAGCTGATGAAGTTCCCGTTGGCGACGACCAGCGTCAGCACATTGAGTTGATGCGGGACATCGCTGAGCGCTTCAACAGCCGATTCGGCGAGACGCTTGTCGTCCCGGAGCATCGGATTCCCGAGATTGGCGCACGGATCATGGATCTGCAGAAGCCGACAATGAAGATGTCAACAACCGGTGGTTCGGAGCAGGGCACTGTCCATGTCCTCGACGAGCCAGCGAAGATCCTGAAGAAGTTCAAGAGTGCTGTTACTGACTCAGGTTCCGAGGTTGTGCGCGGTGAGGGTAAAGAGGGGATCGCGAATCTGATCGATATCTGTGCAGCGGTCCGCGGCATCACTCAGGACGAGGTTGAGGCGGAATTCGCCGACTCCCGTTACGGCGACTTCAAGGTTGCGGTTGCCGAAGCGGTTATCGACAAGGTGACGCCCATTCAGGAGCGCTACGCGGAGCTTCGCCCGGATGAGGCTGCGCTAGAAGCAGCGTTCGCCCGCGGTGCAGAGAAGGCCCAAGCAATCGCTGGCGAGACCCTGGCCGCTGTACGCGAGGCCATGGGCGTCGGGCCGCGGTCCTAAAACCCCGGCAAAACGCCATATTCTCGCCTCGTCGTCAGGGGGCGTAGATAGGTTTAGGGCGTGAGAGTTGCTGATCTTGACCTCGATATCGAGGTTTTCACTGGTCCTTTTGACCTCCTGCTGACGCTCGTCCTGAAGGACGAGATTGACCTGCTTGAGGTTGACCTCGCCGGCGTGGTGCTCTCTTACATTGATCACCTTGAACTTCGGGGTGAGATAGACCTTGAGGTAGCGACAGAGTTCTTGGTTCTGATCGCTGCGCTCCTGGAGTTGAAGAGCCGTCTGATCCTG
>CALJKH010000009.1 GCA_937973575.1 uncultured Solirubrobacterales bacterium
GCCACGATTCAAGTTCGAAAAGAGGCTCAAAGGCTCCGGAATCGCGGCGCAACAAAAGCTCAAGCGAGGCGTCGGCGGCCTCGTAGTGATATCCCTCGTGTTCCTTCTCTTTGATGTGCTCAACGAGCCGAGTCGCGGCCTCGTCGTCGAGGGTGATTCCAAGCTTCTCAGCGCGGGCCTTGACGGTTCCCTTGCCTGAAAGCTCCCCAACAAGAAGGTTTCGCTTGTTACCAACTGATGCTGGGTCGATGTGCTCAAAGGTGGTCGGATCTTCCATCACGCCGGCGACATGCATTCCGCCCTTATGAGCGAAGGCGCTGCGACCAACCCACGCCTGATGAGGCTGTGGTGTTCGGTTGCAAATCTCGTCGACAAAGTGAGCTGCCTCAGTGAGGTTGGCGATGTGGCCTTCAGGGAGGCAGCGATACCCAAGCTTCAACTCAAGGTTGGCGGCAACGGAGACCAAGTTGGCGTTTCCGCAGCGCTCGCCGATCCCATTCATCGTGCCTTGGACATGGACGGCGCCGGCCTCTACAGCAGCAAGTGAATTCGCAACTCCGCACTCAAGATCGTTGTGGCAGTGAATCCCAACCTTCGTCTGCCCCGCAACAGCAGCCACGACATCAGCTACCGCCTCATGAACCTGACCGGGAAGTGAAGAACCGTTGGTGTCGCAGAGAACGATCACCTCAGCTCCTCCAGCTACGGCAGCCGAGACGCACTCCAGCGCATAGTCCCGGTCATCACGCCAGCCATCGAAGAAATGCTCAGCGTCGTAAACAACCCGCTGCCCGCCAGACACTAGGAACTTCAGCGAGTCCTCGATCATCGAGAGGTTCTCCTCACGGCTGACTTTGACGACCTTCTCAAGGTGCAGCGACCAAGTCTTGCCGACGATCGTCGCAACGGGCGCGCCGCTATCGGCAACCGACCGCAGAGCTGGGTCGTCGCCTGGCTCAGTGTCTCGACGCCGTGTCATCCCGAAGGCAGCCACGGCTGAATGAGAAAGTGGGTGCTCCCTGAGGAGGGCGAAGAGCTCCTCCTCCTTGGGATTCGACGAAGGAAAGCCAGCTTCAACGAAGGCCATTCCGAGGTCGTCTAGGCGCTGAGCAACCCGAAGCTTCTCCTCTGCGGAAAGGGAGAGCCCCTCCCCTTGCATCCCATCACGAAGAGTGGTGTCGTAGAGCTCTACGTGCTTCACTCGGAGCCGGCGTCAATGCCAGCCGGCTTCGCGACCGGATCGAGCCAGTCGAGATGCCGCTCCCCGCGTCCGTGGACGGCGTCGTCATAAAGCCCTTGAAGCTCAAGTGTTACCGGACCTGGCTTACCCTCACCGATCGGCCTATCATCAATCTCGCGCACAGGAACGACCTCTGCGGCCGTGCCGGTAAGGAAAACCTCGTCTGCCAGGTAGAGCTCGGCACGCGCGATGTCACGGCTCTCAATTGTCCGGCCTGTATCCGCGGCAAGCTCGTGAATGGTTCTGCGACTGATCCCGTCCAAGACACTCGCCGTCTGGGGCGGCTCAATGATCCGACCATCGCGGACGATGAAGATGTTCTCTCCGGAGCCCTCGCTCACAACGCCGTCGTTGTCGAGCATGATGGCCTCGTCATAACCAGCCTTAAGGCTTTCCACCTTCGCGAGGACGCTATTGAGGTACTGACCCGAAGCCTTGGCATGAGGGATAAGCGAAGCACCGCTGAACCGCCTCCAAGATGAGATCTTCGCGCGGATTCCGTTGTTCTTCCCGTCGTCACCTAGGTACGAGCCCCATGGCCAGACTGCGATTACAACATCAACAGGAGCCTGAAGTGGGTTGAGGCCCATGACGCCATAACCGCGCGTAGCTAGCGGCCGGATGTAGCAGTGCGCCAACCCGTTCTTGGTGATCAGCTCAAGTGTGGCCTCCCGAAGCTCCTCGACTGAATACGGAATGTCCATGTGGAAAAGCTGCGCCGACTGGTGAAGGCGCTGAAGATGTTCACGGTGGCGGAACACTGCCGTCCCGAGTTCGCCCTCATAAGCCCGGATTCCCTCGAAAACTCCAGTTCCGTAGTGAAGACCGTGCGTAAGGACATGCACCTTGGCCTCGTGCCAAGGAACAAAGTCACCGTTCATCCAAATGAATTCTGCTTCTTCCATCATCGCCGCCTAGTTGATGTTGTCCAGAATGGCCTTTGTAACCTCAGCAGTTGAAGCGTTGCCCCCAAGATCTGCCGTGCGGAGGCCCGAGTCAAGCACTGAATCGACTGCAGATTCTACTGCCGCAGCCTCATCTGGCATTTCAAGACCGTGGCGTAGCATCATCGCGGCTGAGAGCAGCATCGCAAGCGGATTCGCGATCCCTTGGCCAGCGATGTCAGGCGCCGAGCCGTGGACCGGCTCAAAGAGACCAGGCTTACCGTCATCACCAAGTGATGCGCTTGGAAGAAGGCCGATTGAGCCGGTCAGCATTGCTGCCTCGTCGCTGAGGATGTCGCCAAACAGGTTCTCGGAAAGAATCACGTCAAAGTCCGATGGTCTGGAGACAAGCTGCATTGCAGCGTTATCCACCAGAAGGTGGTCAAGGGCGACATCCGGGAACTCGGCGGCGTGAACGTTCGTAACGGTCTCGCGCCAGAGGCGTGAAGTCTCCAACACGTTTGCCTTGTCAACGCTCGTTACTCCGGTCCGAGCTGCCTTGAAGGCCACCCGGGCGATCCGCTCAACCTCTGGTACTGAGTATTCGCAGGTGTCGAAGGCAAAGTCGCCCTCGCGTCCACGCTTTCCAAAGTAGATACCACCAGTTAGCTCGCGAACGACGAGAAGGTCAGTCCCAGCGATTACCTCGGGCTTGAGAGCACTCGCCTCTGCGAGAGCCGGAACTGGCTTAACGGGACGAAGGTTTGCGTAAAGCCCCATCCCCTCGCGCAGCCCGAGAAGCCCTTGCTCTGGGCGAGGCTGGTTGGGGTCAGTTGTGTCCCACTTAGGACCGCCAACCGCAGCAAGCAGAACAGCGTCAGATGCATTACACGCTGCGAGAACCTCATCGGTAAGCGCAACTCCATGCTCGTCAATTGAGCAGCCACCCATCAGCTGTTCCTCGAAGCTAAAGGTCCCGAGTTCGTTCAGAACCTCAATTGTTGAGGCGGTGATCTCAGGCCCGATGCCATCACCGGGAAGAAGTACGACCTGTTTGGCGCTCAAAGCTGCGTTGTGGGCACGAGCTTCGTCTCGCGCTCCTGTTCGTACTTTGCGATGGCATCAACATCGGAGAGAGTCACTCCGATGTCGTCCAACCCTCCAAGAAGCCGAGAACGAATCTCTTGGTCGATGTCGAACGACTCGACCCGATCCCCGAAGCGCACCTCCTGCCTCTCAAGATCAATCTCAGCCTCGGTCTCGAGCATCAACGCACTGACTGCCTCCTCCGACAGCACGACCGGCAGCAGACCGATCTTCGTGCAGTTTGAGTAGAAGATGTCAGCAAAGCTCGAAGCGACAACTGCCCTGAAGCCGTAATCCTCGAGGCCCCAAGGAGCATGCTCACGCGATGAGCCACAACCGAAGTTGCGCCCAGTAACGAGAATCGGATTGACCGGAAGATTCCAGCCTTCCTCCTTTGCCCAGTCGTAGAAAAGGAACTCACCAAAGCCGGTGCGCTCAATCCTCTTGAGGAACTGCTTGGGCATGATCTGATCGGTATCGACGTCGTTGCGGTCGAGAACCGAGATACCACCCTGGATTACGTTGATTGCTTCCATCACGCCTCCCAGTTTCGGATGTCTACGAAGTGTCCTTCGATGGCTGCTGCTGCTGCCATCTGTGGTGAAACTAGGTGGGTGCGCCCACCACGGCCTTGACGGCCCTCGAAGTTGCGGTTAGAGGTTGACGCGCAACGCTCGCCCGGATCAAGAGTGTCTGGGTTCATTCCGAGACACATTGAGCAGCCAGCTCCGCGCCAATCAAAGCCAGCCTCGATGAAGATCTTGTCAAGACCCTCTGCCTCGGCCTCAGCCTTCACGAGGTTTGAGCCCGGAACGACCATGGCGTTGACAGTCG
This sequence comes from uncultured Solirubrobacterales bacterium, assembly GCA_937973575.1. Classification (GTDB taxonomy): domain Bacteria; phylum Actinomycetota; class Thermoleophilia; order Solirubrobacterales; family Solirubrobacteraceae; genus WLNJ01. Next base: position 4,045 of record CALJKH010000009.1, read on the forward strand.
GAGCAACCTTGCGGCCCTTAACCACTTCGGCTGCCGCCCGAAGGTCACCGATCCGGGAATTGGTGCAGGAACCAATGAATACCCGGTCGAGTGCGATCTCTTCGATCGGCGTACCGGCCTCAAGCCCCATGTACTCCAATGCGCGCTCATCTCCTTCGCTCGCTGGAGTTGGAACTGGATCGGTTACAGAGGCAACCATGCTTGGGGTTGTTCCCCAAGTCACCTGTGGCGAAATGGCGGACACGTCAACAGTTATTTCCTTGTCGAAGCTCGCACCCTCATCGGTGTGGAGCGTCTTCCAATCGGCAATCGATGCCTCAAGATCAGCCGGGTTACCGGGGCGGGATTCCTTGAACCACGCGAACGTTGTCTCGTCCGGGGCGATCATCCCTGCGCGCCCCCCACCCTCAATCGTCATGTTGCAGATAGTCATCCGACCTTCCATCGAGAGCTCTTCGATTGCCGGACCAGCGAACTCAACGACATAACCGGTTGCTCCATCAACACCCATCTGGCCGATAGTCGCGAGGATCATGTCCTTGGCTGTCACGCCAAAGCCACGCTCACCGACGTAGTTGACGCGCATGCTCTTGGGCTTTGCCTGTGTGAGGGTCTGGGAGGCGAGAACATGCTCAACCTCGCTGGTACCGATGCCAAAGGCAAGAGCTCCAAACGCACCATGGGTAGCCGTGTGGCTATCACCGCAGACGATTGTCATTCCCGGCTGTGTGACTCCAAGCTCAGGACCGATCACGTGGACGATGCCTTGCCGCTCAGAGCCGATTGAGAAAACCGGCACGCCGAACTCAGCGCAGTTCGACTCAAGCGCCTCTACCTGCTGGCGCGAGAGTGTGTCCTTGATCATCGCCAGCGTCGTGGCTCCATCAGTAGGAACATTGTGATCGGCAGTAGCAAGGGTCCGATCTGGCCGGCGAACCGTGCGGCCTGCCAAACGGAGCCCCTCGAAGGCCTGCGGGCTGGTTACTTCGTGAACGAGGTGAAGGTCGATCCAGATCAGGCCTGGCGATACCTCATGACGCTCCCAAATCTTGTCGAACAGTGACTTAGCGCTGCTCATGGTGCTCCCTTCACTTCAGCGGTTACGGGTGAATTCAACCTGCGAACTGCGTTGCTCAACGCGCGCACATAGGCCTTGGCAGCCGCCTCGACAACATCTGTCGAAACAGCCTGCCCTGCGCCGGTGGCGCCGTCCAACTCAATCACAACTGAGGTCTCCCCGAGAGCGTCCTCACCAGCGGTGACTGCGTCAACACGGAACTCTCGCAGAGCTGGTGCGTAGCCCGATGCATTAGAGATGGCTTGGAACAGCGAGTCAAAGGTGCCGTCGCCAGCGCCTTCAGAAGTCACGGATGAACCGTCCGGAAGGCGAACAGTGGCCTTCGCTGACGGATGCCCCACGCTTGAACTCACAACATCAAAGGCCTCAAGAACAAAGCCTGATTCGTCGTGGCGAATCTCATCTGTAACAAGAGCCTCAAGGTCCATTGCGGTCACTTGCTTCTTGCGATCCGCGATCTCCTTGAAGCGCTTGAACGCCTGATTCAGCGCCTGACCCTCAACCTTGTAGCCAAGTTGCTCAAGTGCATCAGCCAGCGCGTGTCGGCCCGAGTGCTTGCCGAGCACGAGGGAGTTCGCATCCAAACCGATTGTCCTGGCGTCCATGATCTCGTAGGTCGTGCGCTCCTTGAGGACGCCGTCCTGGTGAATGCCTGACTCATGAGCAAAAGCGTTCCGACCAACGACAGCCTTGTTTGGCTGAACCGCGTAGCCGGTCAGGCGACTCACAAGGCGGCTCGTTCGGGCGATCTCCTCCGTGTTACAGGTCGTGAACAGACCTCCGTAGGCGTCCCCGCGTGTGCGGAGCAGCATCACGATCTCCTCCAAAGCGGCGTTCCCGGCGCGCTCCCCGAGACCGTTGATTGCACACTCGATCTGCCGGGCGCCGGCGACAGCTCCAGCCACTGAGTTGGCGACTGCCAGCCCGAGGTCGTTGTGGCAATGGACTGAAACGACACAGTCCTTCAGAGCTGGGATCAATTCATAGAGCCGGCCAATGTAAGCCTCATATTCAGCGGGGACTGTGTAGCCAACCGTGTCCGGGATATTGATTGTGGTCGCACCCTCCTCGATGGCAGCTGCGCAAACCTCCGCCGTGAACTCGATGTCAGCGCGGGTAGCGTCCATCGGCGAGAACTCAACGTCCTCGCAGAGACTCCGGGCGTGGGCAACTGCAGCACGGGCTTGACCAATCACATCCTCGCGAGTCGACTGAAGCTGGTGCTTGATGTGGATGTCGGAGGTCGAAATGAAGGTGTGGATCCGTGGTCGCTCGGACTGGCGAACCGAATCCCACGCGGCCTCAACATCAGCGCTATGCGCGCGAGCAAGAGCCGCGATGATCGGACCTTGCACCTGCTCCGCGATTACACGTACAGCCTCTGCATCGCCTGGGCTCGTAATCGGGAAGCCGGCCTCGATCACGTCAACCCCCAGGCGGGCGAGTTGCTGCGCGATTTCAAGCTTCTCAGCAGTGTTGAGAGCGATGCCCGGTGACTGCTCCCCGTCTCGGAGAGTTGTGTCGAAGATGATTACTCTGTTTGAATCCTGCATTTGGCGTTCCTTTCGCTTTCGTTCTATTCCTTCCCTGCGTGTGGCGGCAGTCAGCGGCCGCCTCGCGTCATACGCCGCGTAGCGGGAGGATTAGAAGAATGGATCGAGCGAAGTTCGCCATCTGACCTTCCAGATTAGCAGCGAGACTCAGTCCCGGACAGAGCCGGGACCGATCAGGCGGGCTAGGCGGGCGCCGGCTCCTCAAGGACGGCCGGATCAGCGACCTCGGCCTTGTTATCCCTAAAGAAGCCGCGGTGCGCGATGTTGGCGTAAATCATGCCCACGACTCCTAGGAGAAGAGCGCCAACCCCGATGACGAGCGGCAAGCCGATTCCCCAAACAGATGAATTGACATTGGCCGGGTCTGAGTAGTAGATGAACGCCTTGACGAAAACCCCGAACAGTGCGATCGCTCCAACGAGCGGCAGAACTCCGACCAGGAAGAAATTCTTAACTGACTTGAAGAGCTCCCTGCGGAAGTAGACAACGCATGCGAGGCCGGTGAACCCGTAGTAGAAGGTGACGAGGAACCCGCAAGCAGTCAAGGAGTCGCCGAGGACGTTCGTGGACCAGAGGTTCACTGCAACGAACCAGACCACCGAAGCGATACCGAAGATGATCGTTGAGTGCCCGGGCGTCTGAGTCTTGTGGTTGATCTCTCCAAAATAATCCGGAATTGCCTTCTTGCGGGCCATTGACATTGCAGTGCGGGCCGCCGGCAGAATCGTCGTTTGGGTGGCAGCCGCCGAGGACGAAAGCACGGCAATAATCAGCAGCTTGTCGAACCCACCGCCAAGCACGCTCGTGCCAAGCCCGCCGTTGAAGATGTCGTCCTTATGGTCGATCAGGAACTTCTCGCCGGCGTAAGCCTGAGCAGCTGCAGTAACCACCACATAGATCAGCAGCAGAAGAATTGTTGAGAGAACCGCAGCCTTGCCCGGCGCATTGGCACCGTCAACCGTCTCCTCGTTGACGGAAACGCCTGAGTCCCAACCCCAGTAGAGAAAGACGCCGAGCAGAATTCCGTCCAACATCGCTGACGGGCTGGAAACAGCAAACGGGTTAAACCAGTTGGCTGAAATGTGAAGAGATCCAGCTGGACTGTCGGAGTAGACCTTGATGAAGGCCACGACTGCGAACGCGGCAAGGGTGAGGATCTCGGCTAGGAGAAGGCCCTGCTGAGTGCGTGCCGAAAGTTCGATGCCGATGTAACAGATGACGGACATCAGAACGATCCAAACGACACCGATGACTGTCACCCAAAAGGTGGCGGCGTCAAGCCCCAGAATCGTGCCCGTGGGAGCAATGTCGAATAGTGAGAGCGAATAGGAGCCAGCAATGCTCGACTGGGTGGCCATGACGACGAGATCGGCAACCAAGAGGGCCCAACCTGCAATCCAACCCATCTGCGGTCCCATTGCCTTGGTGACCCACGAGAAGGTTGTGCCGGCGTCAGTGTCCGCCTTGTTCAGCCACCGGTAGGCGAAGGCGATGAAAAGCATCGGGACGAAGCTAACGAGCATGATTGCGGGCGCTTGAAGGCCGACTCCCTTGATCGCGACGATGAAGCCAACTGTGGTGGCGAGACTGAACCCGGGTGCAGTCGATGCGACGCCAATGACCAAGTTTGAGATGAACGTGATCGCATTGCTCTTGAGGTGGGGCTGCTCCCCGGCCTTCGGTGCTGCTGTTGCTGCTTCCATTTCAATCACCCCTCCCGTGGTAATCACTTCTTGATTCTCAACACTACACCCGAATCAGGCTTTCGTCAGCGTCCTATTCGATAGCCGAGCCGGTCAGGGATCGATGCTGCCTGCTTAGCCCAATAGGGAACACGCCGTCCAGACTCACCACGCCGCTCAGTTGTGTCGAGACCGCGTCTGATGACAGTGCCACCGAGTGCTTTGAACGGGTCTGGTGGAAGCAGAACAGGATCCTCAATCAGCAAAGGCCTAGCTGGATGGTCTGGCCCAAATTTACCGGTCGCGATGTCGGCCATCGCGTCTCCCAATAGCTTCGAGGGGCCTACCCCGTTCCCGGTGTAACCAAACGCCGCAACCCACCCGTCCGCAAACTGACGGAGTGCAGGCATATGGACTGGAGAGGCGTCAATTGGCCCACCCCATGCTCTCTCTATTCGCACATTCTCGAGAATCGGAAACACTCTCTTCAGAGCGGCCGAAGTGTGGGTAACAACCCTAGAGTCGACCGATTCGCGCCATCTCGGCTTAGCCCCTCTAGCGATACGCCCGCCACCCCAGCCGAAGACAATCCGTGAATCCTCTGTAGTGCGAAAGTAGTGGACGAGATAGCGAGCATCGGTGACCGCGAGACCCTGCTTCCAGCCGATCTCGTGGAGGATCTCAGGAACAGGCTCAGTCAGAACGATGTGGCTAGAAGTCATTGTTACCTCACGCTCCATCCGGCCAAGCCAAGCGCTAGCTACCCCCGCCGCAAGGACTCCGTAGTGAGCGCGAACCCGGTGACCGTTGCGAGTAACAACCGCAACCCCATCGGTATGCGTCTCTAGTTTCGCCACGGCCGACCTCTCATAGATCCGGACTCCGCGTTCACGAAGAGCGCCCCGGAGATTCCTAGCCAGCTTGCCCGGGTTCAGGGTGGCGGTATCGCGCAGATATAGACCTCGTTCGAAGCGCGGGGAACCGCATAGTGCCCGAGCCTGTTCACCAGACAGCAGACTCGCAGTATCGGAAGGTAGGGACATGGCTTCGAGGGCATTGACCAGTTCCTCTCCATGGAGATGCTGCTCCGCGCCAGCCACTGCGATCAGCTGCCCCGACTGTCGAAAGTCGAAGGGGCCAATTCTCGCCTCCAACCCGCCAATCGTGGAAATGTTTGAGATGGACTCCTTCACCAAGGCCCGAGCTGACGTTTCCCCGAACTGCTCCAGCAACCTCGGTGCAGCCTCAACAAACGAGTCGCAAAAACCACCATTTCGTCCGCTTGGCCCAGTGCCGCACACCTCGCTATCCAGCAAGACGATCCTGTCTGCCGCTACCGAGTCTGCAAGGCGAAGGGCAGCCCACATTCCCGAATACCCGCCCCCGACAACTACGACATCTGCGTCCGTATCCACTTTCAGCGGTTCGAAGGATTCACCGTCTAGGGCAGTTGCCGCAGACACCTTGGGGTCTAATCCCCAAGCGTCTTGAATCCACCATCCGTAGGCGTCGTGACTCACGACGCCATCTTCTCAGAGGGTGAGCGTCCTAGCGTCAGAAAACCCGTCAGCCGCAAGTAGAGCGTTAAGAGCATCCTGCGGAACTGGGGCATCAGTTGTGATCGCAATGGCTGCCTTCTCGTCGCCGCCTGTCTCAGGCTGACGTCCAACAGCGGCGGAAACGATGTTGACCCCGTGCCGGCCCAGTTCAGTGCCGATCGCACCAAGCATGCCTGGCTCGTCGCGATAACGAACGAGCGTGAGATGCCCCTCAAGCTGAAGGTTGAACCGTTGCCCCCAAGCCTCAAGGAGGTGAGGCCTATGGAGTTGCCCGATCGTGGTACCTGCCACACGGACTGGCTCGCCGCCAGCAGTGGCTGTGACGCGAACCATGTCGGTGTAGTCACGAATCTGCGTCGAGGCAGTCTCACTGACCTCAATGCCTCTTGCCTGCGCAAACGAAAGGGCATTGATCTCGTTGACAGGGTCCTCTGTTCGCCCACCGAGGGCACCCATGAGCGCCGCAGTTGTGAGCACACGAACATCGCGCTCAGCGATACCGCCAAGAACTTCAACCTCAATAGCTTCAAACCCGCCAGCGAGTTCCACTGCGATGCGAGCAAGGTCGCGGCAAAGCGGCACGAATGGGCCGAGGACATCGCGATCCTCAGCGCTGATAGCTGGAAGGTTGACTGCAGTAGTTACGGTCCCGCCGGTAAGTGCTGCGAGAAGCTGTTCAGCTGTTTGCACGCCGGCACGATCCTGAGCCTCGACTGTGGAAGCCCCGAGGTGTGGAGTCACAACCACATTGTCGTAACCCTGGAACAGAGGGTGCTCTGTAATCGGCTCCTGCTTAAAGACATCAAGTGCAGCTCCAGCGATCTTCCCTGAGTCCAGGCCAGCTTGGAGGGCTGCATCGTCCACCAGTCCACCGCGTGCGCAGTTGATGATCCGGACTCCGTCCTTCATCTTGGCGATCGTCTCAGCGTTGATGAAGTCCTTGGTGTCCTCAGTGTTGGGGAGGTGGATCGTGATGAAGTCAGCCTCAGCGAAGATGTCTTCGGGTGTTTCGGCCTTCTCGACGCCGAGCTCCTTAAACCGTTCAGCCGACACATAGGGGTCGAAGGCAAGGATCCTCATGCCAAAGGCCTTTGCCCGGGCGGCCACCAGCTGCCCGATGCGCCCGAACCCGAGAACACCAAGTGTCTTCTCGTAGACCTCAACGCCACCGAACTTGGAGCGCTCCCAGCGACCGTCTGTGAGAGCTGAGTGGGCTTGGGGAATGTTGCGAGCCAGCGACAGCATCAATGCGATCGTCTGCTCTGCCGCAGCAATGATGTTCGACTGCGGAGCGTTAGCCACGATGATGCCCTTGCGCGTGGCGACCTCTACATCAACATTGTCAACGCCAACGCCAGCGCGACCGATGACTCTCAGGTTGTCTGCCTTTTCAAGAGCTTCAGCGTCGAGCTGGGTGGCTGAGCGAATCAAGATCGCTTCGTAATTTCCAATCTGGTCGAGAAGTTCTTCCCGCGACAGCTCAGTGAGGACGTCTACATCACAGGTCTCTCTGAGGAGATCAACACCGCTGTCGGCGATCTCTTCGGCGACTAAAACTCTTGGACGGTCGCTCACGCGCCGGCCTCGACGCCCGCGTCGAGAAAGACTCGCTGCGCAGCACCAACGCCCTTGCCGAGCTCAACTGGGTGACCGAGAGCGTCGAGCGTCATCTCGAGACCTGACAGGCAAGTGAGAATGTCGAAGGCTCCGAAGTAACCACAGTGCGCGATGCGGAGGATCTTGCCCTTCAGCTCGTCCTGCCCACCGTTAGCTGTGATTCCGAAGCGGTCGCGGAGGATCTTCGGGACCTTGCCACCGTCGATGTCCTCAGGCAGGTTAACCGCGGTCACAACGTTCGAACGCTCGTCCGGGTCGCCATAGAGCGAAAGGCCAAGGGCCTGAACGCCCGCACGGGTCGCCTTCGAGAGAAGGGCGTGCCGAGCAAAAACATTGTCGATACCTTCGTCATGGATCATGTCCAGAGCGACGTCGAGCGCAGAAATAATGGTCACAGGAGCTGTGAACGGGCTGGCTGGCGGATCCTTGCGCTGGGACTTAGCGGTACGACCCCAGTCGAAGTAATAACGACCGCCGGGCTGACTCTCGGCACGCTCAAGCGCCGCTGCGGATACCGAGGCGAGACCGACGCCTGGAGGTGCCATCAGGGCCTTCTGGGAGCCGGAAACGACAACATCGATCCCCCACTCGTCTTGACGCATTTCGGCTGCACCGAGGCCTGAAACGGCATCCACAACTGAGAGAGCTCCGTGCTTGCGGCAGACTTCTGCGATGGCCTTGACATCGTGGACGATGCCAGTTGATGTCTCGCTCAAAGTGAAGAACACAACCTCACAGCCGGGGTTCTCCGTCAGAAGTCGGTCAACCTCGTTCGGATCGATTCGCACACCCCAACCTGGCTCGTAACGAACAACATCAGCGCACTGGGCGTCGAGGATCTGCAGCCAACGCTCACCGAACTTGCCGGTTGCGCAACCGAGCACCTTCTGCCCAGGTTGGACGAGATTCATGACCGCCGACTCCAACGCGCCAGAGCCAGTTGATGTGAAGAGAAGAACATCGTTCTCAGTCTGGAAGACGTAAGGGATGCGGCTCAGGACACGGGAGTACACCTCGATGAAGGCTGGATCACGGTGGTAAGCCACTGGCTCGGCCATGATCGAACTGACCCGTGGCGGCAGGGGTGTAGGACCCGCAGTCGCGAGGATCTTCTTGTTGAACGGATTGGGGGCGTTGCCGCTCATAAGGTGGAGGCTAGCGAAGCTGGCAGCGGGCTAAGCGCCCGCTTCCGTTCTAGGCCTCTTTGAACTCCGTATCGATCCAGTCCATCATTGAGCGAAGCTTGCGTCCTTCAACCTCGATCAGGTGACCTGACTGCTCCTCACGCATGCGGTTGAAGTTCTCCTGACCGGCGTTGTTCTCAGCGATGAACTCGCGTGCGAACTCCCCGCTCTGAATCTCGGAGGATCTCCTTCATCGCGGCCTTGGACTCAGCGCCAATTACGCGAGGACCACGCGTGAGGTCACCGTACTCAGCGGTATTCGAGATCGAATGCCGCATGCCGGTGATTCCCTTCTCGTACATGAGGTCGACGATGAGCTTGAGCTCATGCAGACACTCGAAGTAAGCAAGGCGTGGGTCGTAACCAGCCTCAACGAGGGTCTCGTAGCCGGAGCGAACGAGTTCGCTTACGCCGCCGCAGAGGACTGCCTGCTCGCCAAAGAGGTCGGTCTCTGTTTCTTCACGGAAGCTTGTCTGGATGACGCCACCGCGCGTGCAGCCGATGCCACGGGCATAGGCGAGAGCAACCGGTAGTGCGTTTCCTGAGGCATCCTGCTCAATCGCAACGAGTCCTGGAACGCCACTGCCCTCAAGGTATTGGCGACGAACAAGGTGACCTGGGCCCTTAGGAGCCACAAGCGCAATGTCAACTCCCTCAGGTGCCGTGATCTCACCGAAGTGAATCGAGAAGCCGTGTCCGAAGAGGAGAAGGTTGCCAGGGACAATTCCGTCACTAACACCGCTCTCCCAGACCTCACGGTGCTTCTCGTCTGGGACAAGAAGCATCACTACATCGCCGCGCGCTGCGGCTTCGGCCGGCTCAACAACTTCGAGGCCTGCTGCGCGGGCCTTTTCTGCACTTGAGGAGTCAGAACGGAGGCCAACAATTACGTTGACTCCTGAGTCCTTCAGGTTGAGGCTGTGGGCATGGCCCTGTGAGCCGAACCCGATTACTGCAACCGTCTTGCCCTCAAGGAGGGAGAGGTCGGCGTCGTCGTCATAAAGAACCTTGTAGTCAGTCATAAGGTGCACGCTACCAGCGGAGGTCAGGCCTCTGCTGTCACGACAAGCGCGACTCCCGGAAGGGCTATCGCACCAGAGCTGTCCGTCCATGGCTCAACACGCCGCTGAAGCGCGTCGTCAAAGTCGGATTGCAGGCTTGGACCGCCAGACGCCAACGCGGACGCGACAACCTGCGACTGCGACGTAACCCAGTCGAGCAAGTCGCCAAGCGTCGGAAACTCAAATAGGAGATCAACCTCATCAACCTGAACGTCGATGAACCCAGCGCTTAGATTCATTTCCTTGAAGAGTCCTGACTCTCCGAGTCGAAATTGACCCGGGTCGCCTGCGACTGGAACCGATCCTGCCCCAACATCCTGGAGAGCTTCAAAGGGTTTGATTCCATAGGGGTTGACATCAGGCTCACCCCAGATCGCTGAAACAAGAAGACCCCCGCCCTTCAGAACTCGGCGTGCCTCGTGGAGGGCAGATCCGGGGTCCGTCGCGAACATGTAGCCAAATCTGCACAGAATGCGGTCGGCGACTCCTGATGGAGCGTTGAGCCAATCAAGGCCCATCTCCAAGAATTCGACATTGTCTGCTGAGTGCAGCTCCTTAGCCGCCTCAACCATCTTTGGCGCGATGTCAGCAGCCACAAGGCTGCCCTCCGGTCCAATTGCCGCGCTGATCGGTGGAACCAGCCCGCCCGGGCCGCAGGCGAGCTCAAGAACACGCTGCCCCGCGCCCAACTGAGCCCTCTCCAGCATCTTCTCTGTGAGAGGGCGTACGAACTTCTCAAAGTCAGATGAATTCGCAGCCCAATCTTTGGCGCGTGCGTCCCAACCGGATGGATCAGCCATTGCTGTGTCTCACAACCTTTCCGAGCTTGTCTCGTTTGATTTGCTCGACGAAGGTGATCTCTTTCGGCAACTCCCACCGCGCGAGCTGGTCGATCACCGCGTCGCGGACCTCCGAAGGCGTTGTCGTAGGCAACTTAGGCACAGCGTCGGCCACCACGCGCTGGCCCCACTCTGGATCGGCTTCGCCACTGACCAGCACATCCTCCAAGAGTCCGGTTGCCAAGAGGGCTCGCTCGACTGCCTCCGGAAAGACATTCTCACCGCCCGAAATGATCATTGAGCCGACGCGGCCTTCCACATGGATGAATCCCCGCTCATCTACATAGCCAGAGTCGTTGGTGTGGAACCAGCCCTCCTCGTCGGACAGTCCGGGCGCCACTATCGGACCGCGAACGAGAAGCTCGCCCGCGTCGCTCGCACGAACTTCAACGCCTGGCAGTGGCTGACCAACACCACTGTAGGTATCGGTCCGTGCAACGGAGATCATCCCGAGAGTCTCTGTCATCCCCCAGCTTTCCCGGATTGGGATTCCAGCCTCAATGGCTCGCACCCGAAGCTCCGCGCCAAGCGGCGCCCCGCCTATAACTGCAGCCTCAAGACCCTCTGGCCGCACCCAGCCAGCGTCGAGAAGCCGCGTAAGCATCGTTGGAACCAGCGACACGACCGAAACGGGCGGCTGCCTGTCTGGTGCAGCAAGACGCGCGAGGAATTCATCCTCAACAAAATGAGGAAGAAGGGTCATTGATCCGCCCCCCGCGAGGCTCCGAATAAAAACTCCGATCCCGGCCGCGTGAGTCATCGGCAGCGCGGAGAGCCAGTGCGAATAAAGATCTAGACGCATTACCCGCGCACCCAAGATTGCCTGAGCAGCTAGCGACCGACGCGAGTGCACGACACGAGTTGGAACACCCGACGAGCCGGATGTTTGAAGCTCCAGCGCGGGAACATCTAGGTCCAGCGGACGCGGATCAACCCACTCCCGCTGCACGCCGATCGGAGGCCGCACTGAATCAGGGGTGACATGAACCGCGCATGAGTCAAGAGCGACCCTCCGGCGCTCTTCGGGCCAGCGCGGATCAACCGGCACAATCGTGAGTCCGAGGTACAAGGTTGCGTAGGCGGTGAAGGCCCAGTCGTGCCCTGCTGGCAGCTCTAGCGCTATCCCCAATCGAGGGTCATTTCCACGCTCGCGAACAAGCTGCCTCGCTCGGGCCGAGGTGTAATAACCGAAGTCATCGCCGACGACAGTTCGCCTCCCATCCGAGACGGTGCTGGGGATGCCACGCGGCGAGCGGCCAAAAAGCTGAAGCAAAATGTCGTCCGCTTCTTTTTCGGATTCGTATTTGTCTACACCGAGAAGGCCGAGGATGAATTCATTGCTCACGCGTGACAGGCTAACCTCGGAAGGCCCCAGATCCGAAAAAGGAACCCAAGTTGACAACAATTAAGCCCGCAGCTGACTGGACTCCAGTCAAGGAGTACTCGGACATCCGCTTCGAAACATCAGGCGATGGAATCGCGAAGATCACCATCAACCGCCCCGAAGTCCGCAACGCGTTTCGTCCGCAGACTCTCTTCCAGCTTTCTGAGGCATTCGACATCGCCCGCGACGACTCGAGCATCGGCGCGATCATCCTCACCGGCGAAGGTGACATGGCCTTCTGCTCCGGGGGCGACCAGAGGATTCGTGGCAACGACGGTTACATCGGCGACGACTCCATTGCCGAAAAGGGAATTGGCCGACTCAATGTTCTTGACCTCCAGATCCAGATCCGCCGAACTCCAAAGCCAGTAGTCGCGATGATCGCCGGCTATGCAATTGGCGGCGGTCACATTCTCCACATCTGCTGTGACCTCTCGATCGCAGCCGATAACGCCAAGTTCGGGCAGACCGGCCCAAAGGTTGGCTCATTCGATGGTGGCTATGGCTCGGGCCTGCTGGCTCGTCAAATCGGGCAGAAGCGGGCCCGAGAGATCTGGTTCCTCTGCCGTCAGTACGACGCGGAAACTGCACTCGACTGGGGACTCGTCAACCAGGTTGTACCGCTTGAGGATCTCGAGAAGGAAACAGTTCAGTGGTGCCACGAAATGCTCGACCTCTCGCCACTTGCAATTCGCATGTTGAAGGCAAGCCTCAACGCTGCCGACGACGGCCTTGCGGGCATCCAGCAGTTGGCTGGTGACGCAACTCTCCTCTTCTACATGTCTGAGGAGGCGCAGGAGGGTCGTAACGCTTACAACGAGAAGCGCAAGCCTGACTTTGGGAAGTTCCCCAAGCGTCCATGACGTCCGTCTCTGGAAGCAACAAGCCAAGTAGCGTGAAGATCTGGCTTCTCGCTGCCCGCCTTCGCACCTTGCCCGCAGCTGTAGCACCGGTGCTTGTGGGCACAGCGCTGGCAAGCTCCCTGGCTGACAAGTTCTCCGTGCTGGCCTTTATCGCGACGCTTGCCGGCTCTCTGCTTATCCAAGTCGGAACCAATCTCGCCAACGACTACTCCGATGCACGACGAGGTGCCGATACCGAGGAGCGGCTTGGGCCAGTCCGGGTCACAGCTGGAGGGCTCGTTCCCCCAAGCCAGGTGCTGCTTGCGACCTACATCACCTTCGGCCTTGCCGTTCTCGTCGGGATCTACCTGATCAGTATTTCCGGCTGGCCTCTTCTGATTGTGGGCCTTCTGTCGATTCTCGCCGGGGTCCTCTACACCGGCGGCCCCCGTCCTTATGGCTACGCAGGCTTCGGCGAGCTATTCGTGTTTCTCTTCTTCGGAATCGTGGCTGTAGCTGGCACCTACTACGTGCAAACAGTCGAAGTCAGTTGGCAGGCTGTTGAGTTAGCTGTTCCGGTTGGACTCCTCGCCAGCGCAATCCTCGTTGTCAACAATGTGAGAGACATCGACACCGACCGTCGTGCGGGTAAGAACACTCTGGCTGTGCGTCTCGGAAGGGAGCGAACACGCTCCCTTTTTGCCGCAATGGTGCTTCTTTCATTCCCGCTGGCTGTAGTCCCGGCGATCTGGGGCGACCTGAACCTCTGGGTACTGCTGAGCTGGCTTGCTTTGCCACTGGCTCTGCCTCTCGTAAAGCTTGTTCGCACGCACTCCGACGGCCCAACGCTCAATGAGTGCCTCGCGAAGACGGGGCAGGTTCAGCTTGTCTTCTGTCTTCTGCTTTCGGTCGGCATTCTCATCTAGCCCATGGAGTGGCAGATCCAGCACCGGCTCCACCGCATGCGGGTGCCGGTAGTTGCGAGCCATGGCACGACGCGGACACGAGGCCTTGTGATCCTGCGGATTACCGATGGCGAACACACTGGCTGGGGCGAGGCTGCCCCGATCGACGGATATAGCGAAGCAACCCTCGATGAGTGCGAGGAAGCATTGCGGGATCAGCTTGTGGGCCTGTCAGCCTGCGATCCAGACGACCCCGACGCAACACTCAACGCACTCAGCTATCCACTCCCCTCCAACGCCCGAGCAGCACTTGAATGTGCCCTGAGAGATTTAGCCGCAAGGCGAACCGGCAGTAGCATTCTGGAGGCCCTTGGAGGAGAGCCCGAGACCCAAGTCGAGCTGCGTGCGCTTCTTGCCGGCAGCGACACCGCAGATCTAAGGGATGCTGCGCAGACTGCGAAAGACGCCGGCTTTAGCTCTTTCAAGATGAAACTCAGCCGGAGCGCTGAATCAGACCTCCGTGCGGCTCAGGCCGTTCGGCTCGCAATTGGGCCTGATGCGCACCTGTCAGGCGACCCAAATGCATGTTGGACGGAATCGGAAGCGCCCGTGCGACTTGAAGCGCTTCGCGAAATTGTCAACCTTGTTGAGCAGCCAGTGGAGGGTGTTGCGGCAGTGCGCCGGCTGCTTGGAAACGGAGTACCCCTTGCTCTCGACGAGGCCGCTACAGCTCATGACGCGCTTGATGAGCCTCGCCCAGCCGACGTGGCTTGCCTAAAGGTCCAAGCGTTTGGCGGTATGGATAGGACGATTGAAGCAGCGGCACGGGCCCGGGAGTCAGGCATGCAAGTCCTGATTGGCTCGACTCTTGAAGGTGCGGTTGGGATGGCAGCCTCCTTCGTGGCAGCTCAAGTCGTGAAGCCGGACCTCGCCTCAGGTCTATCAACCCTTGACCTCTTTGAGGACGACTTTGACTCTTTCCCTGCGGACGGGCCGTTCGGCTCAGCCCCTGCTGGCATCGGCCTCGGGACCGATCCCGACGGAACTATCTGTTGATGAGAAACTGTTGAACACCATGAGCAGAACCTCACATCAAGCAACAGCACTGCGAGTCTTTGCGGAAGCCCTTTCGGAATGCGGCGTTCGTGACGCAATCCTCTCCCCTGGCTCACGGTCCGCCCCGCTGATTCTGGCCCTCGCCAGAACCGAAGGACTTACACCCCACTCAGTTATTGACGAAAGGTCCGCTGGCTTTTTCGCACTCGGAACGGCAAAAGCGAGCGGCTATCCGGCAGTTGTCGCTTGCACTTCCGGCACAGCGGCCGCAGAACTCGCCCCAGCTGTTCATGAGGCTCGCGAAGCACGAACTCCACTCCTGGTGATCACCGCTGACCGACCTGCTGAGCTGCGAGCTGCTGGAGACAACCAAACCATCGATCAGGTCGGCGTTTTCGGCTCTGCAGCCGAAACGGTCACTGCACCCAAGTTCGAAGGAACAACGCTCGAGGATTGGGAGGCATTTGCGCGGGAACTCGTTGACGCCACGCTGCGGCCGTTCCCCAGTCCCGTCCATGTGAACATGCAGCTGTGGGATCCCCTTGCAGCTGAATCTGAGTCGATTCAGGCGTCCGGGCAGAAGGCACTGTCGCCATTCGAGGCGCACCATTTAGCACCTGTGAATCTGCCTGGTGGTCGTACTGTGGTGATCGCGGGCAGGGATGAGTTTGGATTCGACGCAGACCTCTCAGCTGCAGCAGAAGCTGCCGCCCTTCCGGTCCTCGCTGACCCTCTCTCCCCCGTCGCTCAGGCTCCTTCAGCGAACGTAATCGAGAACTGGGACTCACTTCTCCGCGTCAATGAATGGGCGGAAAGGCATCGTCCCGATGTGATTCTCCGTACTGGCGACCTCCCGACATCGAAGGCTCTGCGTGAGTGGATCAGCGCCAGCGCCGCTGCAGGCACGGAGGTTTTGCACTTCGACCCTCTCGACTCACGCCGCGATCCGTCGAGTGTCAACACAGCCCGTTTCACCTCGACGGTAGCCCCGAGCATCAATGCTGGCCCGCGAGGTGACCACCTGTGGCTAGAGGCATGGCAGGGAGCCGATGCCGTTGCAGCCGCCGCACTCAGATCTGGGGCCTCCGCTCACCAGGCGCTGTCAGAGCCTCAGATCGCAGCCGCCATCACATCGGCACTTTCGAATCATGATCTGCTCTTTGTCGCCGCCTCCATGCCAGTGCGAGACCTTGAATCATTCGGGCTCCTCAAGGATGGCCCGCGAGTGTTCGCAAACCGTGGCGCTAACGGGATTGACGGGACAATCGCATCAGCCGCGGGCCTTGCCTCGGCCTCAGGCCAACCAACAGTGCTCCTGCTCGGTGATGTGACCTTTGCCCACGATGTTGCCTCCCTTGCGACGCTAAGGACCGTAAACACACCCTTTTTAGGGGTTGTCATCAACAACGGTGGCGGGGCAATCTTCGATGGGCTGGCGATCTCTGGCGCTGGCCAAACCTATGAAGACTTCGTGTTCACGCCGCCGCAGCTGAACATCCGCGCGGCCTGCGAGGCATGGGGAGTTGAGTATTCATTGGGAACCACTCTTGGAGATCTCGAATCTGCGTTGGAATCACTGGGCAGTCTCAACGCGCCGAAGGTTCTTGATCTGACAATCGATAGAGCAACAAGCCCAGCGCACCGCGCGGAGCTTCGGGCGGCAGTGTCCGCCGCCCTACTGTCAAGCTAAGTCGTAAGCACTGGGAGCATGGCCTGGAGCTTCAGCTCTGTCTCTGCCAGCTCACTCGCGGGGTCTGAGCCCTCGACAACCCCCACCCCGGCATAGCAGCGTGCCTCACGCCCCTTGAGGAGCGCTCCGCGAAGGGCCACACAGAAATCGCCGTCCTCAGCACCGTCGGTCCAACCGATCGGTGCGGCGTACCAACCCCGATCCATGCCTTCAGTTTCGTTCATGACAGTTTGAGCTTCACTCCAAGGCTCGCCACCAACGGCGGGAGTCGGATGGAGTGCACCAAGCAGCTCAACGGCCGAAACTGAATCCCGTAGTTGCGCCCGGATCGGCGTTGCGAGGTGCTGAATATTCGCAACCTTGGCGACACTTGGCTCCGCGGCCGGATTGACCCAGACGCTGTGCGGGTTGAGCGAGGCCACAATGCGGTCGGTGACGATCGCCTGCTCACGCCTATCCTTGTCTGAGCGGAGAAGTCGCTCACCAATGTGATCGTCAACCGAAGGATCTGCGCTTCGCGGTGCTGAGCCCGCGAGCGCGATTGTGGCTGCGCGCGCACCCTCACGCCGCACCAGAAGCTCTGGGCTGGCACCAACGAACGTGGATTCGCCGCGGCCGATTGCGTAGTTGAAGCAACTCGGAAAAGCCTCACGGAGCACAGCAAAGACGGCGGCTGGATCATGGTCAGTGTCACGCTCAACGATCACCTCACGCGCCAGTACCACCTTGGTGATGCGTCCTTCGCGAAGCGCTTCAATCGCGCCCGAAACAGCTGACTCGTAATGGGCCGCGGATAGGACTGAGGAGACTCGGGCAGGTTGTGCCGACAACTCTGGCTGAAGCCCAGTCAAATCACCTTGCCAATCAAGGCCAGCGATGGCAGCCTCAGCTGCCGCAACAGCACCCTCAACGCTGTCGTCAGGATCAACGCAAGTTTGAAGCGAAGCCCAAGTTGTGTCCCCGACGCGGCGCAGCGCCAGACTCGGAACAGTCAGCGAGGCTGGACCAAACTCAGCCCACGGCCCGGCCCCAGCAGGACCGTCTGAAAACGCAAAGCCACCAATCGCAATCGGACCTGTTCCCGAAGGACCCTCCGACTCGTCGAACTTGCCCAACCTCACGAGCTCGCGCCATTGCGAGGCAACATCGCTAAATCGCTTGCCACCTGAGCTGGTCAGGCTGGTAACCGATCCGAGGGCCGCGACCGAGGACCGCTGGTTATCGGGTTGCTCTAGAACAGCCCAGTCCAAGCCGTCCCTAGCGCCCAACAGGACTGACGCTGCGGGATCAACAGTAGTAGCCAGTTGACCACTCACAGAAGCAAGTGTGCTGCGTCCGGTCTTACGGGCTTGACGGAAGGCCTGCTCGGTGCGCTCCTGCAGACGAGGAACTAGCTCGGCCCCGACTGCCTCAATAGCGCGACCAGCAGATTTCATATCTGGGATACGGGATCAGGTCTCGCCGCGACCACGCGAGATCGCAATTGATCCCGTGCGCGACAGCTCAACAAGGCCAAACGGACGAATCATCTCTTCAAAAGCTGTGACCTTGTCCTCAGTGCCTGTGATCTCGACGACGGCGGTCCGATGACCAAGGTCAACGATCTTGCCGCGGAAGATCTGAACGATCTGAAGAACCTCGGCACGCTGTGCGCCTTCTGCGTTGATCTTGAAGAGGGCTAGCTCACGCTCCACAGCCTCGCCCGGCTCAAGGTCGCGAATCTTCAGGACATTTACAAGCTTGTGAAGCTGCTTTGTGACCTGATCAATCGGATGAACTGCTCCGTCCACCGTAAGAGTGATGCGTGACAGCGAAGGATCGTCGGTCGGACCGACGGCAAGCGTGTCAATGTTGAAGCCACGACGGGCAAACAGGCCAGCGACGCGGCTCAGCACGCCAGGCTTGTTCTCAACCAGAATCGTGAGCACATGGGTCCGCCCTGTCATGTGACCGACGGATGCCTCGAGATCGTCGAGGTTGAGTGAGTCGAAGGTTGGCTCAGCCATGAATCAGCCCACCATGTTCCGGGCAGGTTCACCGGCCGGAATCATTGGGTAAGTGTTCTCTTCACGGGTGACGCGAACATCAACAAGTGCGGGTCCATCGAGCTCGAGGATCCGCTTCATGTCATCCACAAGAGTTGACTTGTTTGTGAGCTGGAAACCAGCGAGGCCGTAGGCGTCAGCGAGCTTCACCCAATCCGGCGAGTAGTCCTGAAGGTCTACTGCGGAGTAGCGCTTATCCCAGAACAGCTCCTGCCACTGACGAACCATGCCGAGGAAGCCGTTGTTCATGATGAACACCTTGACCGGCAGGCCTTCCTGAACGAGCGTTGCGAACTCTTGGCTGTTCATCTGCAGCGACCCATCACCGGAAACCACAACAACTTGCTCCCCGGGGCAGCCGATGGCTGCGCCGATCGCGGCTGGGAGGCCGAAGCCCATCGTTCCGAGCCCACCGGAGTTGATCCATTTACGCGGGCCGTCAAAGCCGTAGTGCTGGGCAGTCCACATCTGGTGTTGACCAACGTCGCTTGTAACGATCGCGCTGCCACCAGTTGCCTCGTGGAGGGCTTGGATCATGAACTGAGGCTTGATCTCCTCGTCAGCTGAATCCTCATATACGAGCGGGTACTTCTCTTGCCAACCGTGAATCGTCTCCCACCACTCGTCGAGACGTGAATGGTCGACCTCGAGGGAGCGGTACTCGGCGAGGAGTCGTGACAGAACGTTCTTTGCGTCACCCACGATTGGGATATGCGCAGGCACGTTCTTTGAGATCTCAGCAGGGTCAATATCAATGTGAACGAACTTCGCGTTAGGAGCGAACTCGCTGAGCATGCCGGTGATCCTGTCGTCAAACCGTGCGCCTGCAGCAACGATGAGGTCCGCCTCATCCATCGCGTAGTTGGCGGCACGCGTGCCGTGCATCCCAAGCATTCCGAGCCACTGCGGCTCGTTAGCTGGCAGCGCACCAAGCGCCATAAGCGTGCAGGTTGTGGGGAAGTTCCCAGCCTGAATGAGAGCTACAAGCTCGTTGGCAGCGTTAGCGTTGACCACGCCACCGCCTGCATAAATAACTGGCTTCTTGGCATGGGCCAAAGCCTTAGCTGCAAGTCGAATCTGACGCTGGTTGCCTTCGGTGGTCGGCTGGTAGCCAGGAAGCTCAATGTCGCCTGTTGGGGCGTAATCGATATCTGCCTTTGAAAGGTCAACAGGAATGTCAACGAGAACTGGACCTGGGCGCCCTGTGCGCGCAAGGTGGAACGCCTCGTGAACGATCGTTGGAAGCTCCTGAGGGTCCTGAATCATGAAGCTGTGCTTGACGATTGGCATCGTGATGCCCATCGTGTCGGCCTCTTGGAAACCGTCGGTGCCAAGGAGATCAGTACGGACCTGACCAGTGATAAACACCACTGGGACTGAGTCCATCATTGCATCGCAAATAGGAGTTACAAGATTGGTCGCACCGGGGCCACTGGTGCCAAAGCAGACGCCCACCTTGCCGGTGGCCTTTGCGTACCCCTCAGCGGCGTGCCCGCCGCCTGCCTCATGACGAACCAAGACATGCTTGATGCCGGCGTCGTAAAACGCGTCATAGGTTGGGAGGCTTGCTCCACCTGGAAGGCCGAACACGACTTCGACGCCCTCCGCCTTAAGACATTCCATCAATGCGTCAACTGCGCGCATATCGCTCGACCTCCTTTCCCATTCGCCAATCGCGAACTTAGATTCACCCAAGCGTAGCAAGGCGGGCCTTGCCGGAAAAAGGGCGAATGCGCCCCGTTCAGCGCCGCTGCATCCGAAGTTCGGTCCGCCTGGAGGGAATTATTTCCTCTGGGAAGTCGAGATCTGTGCCGCAACCAGTGCAGAACGTGTCCGTGATCGGGAGAACCTTGCCGCAGTTCTCACAAAACCGGCGCTGCTCGTCTGTCGCGGCCCGCGAGAAGAGCGCGGCCATTAGACCTACGAGCGGCACAAAGAACCCAACTGCGAACCAGATGCCGACAGGGTTCCCTTTAGAGCGCGCAACTAAAGCGGTGCCGAGACCGAAGAAGAACATGATCACGATTAGTCCGAGGCCCTGCATCGACTACCTCAGCGCAACTGGCGAACTGCCCAGACAACACCCATACCGAGGGCGATCAATCCGAGCGCAATGAATAGCGAAGTGTCGGAGATCGCGTTAACAACGATCCTGAGCACAACGAGAATGGCGATGGCTACAACGCCAAGTGCCAGCAACTTGTTTACGAATGAGGGCTTCTTTGATCCGTCGGCTGTCATAGGTCTAGAGACTAGCCTGCCCCGAGCTTGGAAAGGATCATTGCCCTTACCTCGCCGCCGTCAGCACGGCCTTGGGTTTGCTTCATTACAACTCCGACGAGTGGTCCTAACGCCTTCTGCTCGCCTGCGGCAACCTTGGCTGCGGCCTCTGGCTCAGCAGCGATGGCTGCCTCAACTGCGGCCTCAAGTTCATCTCCCCCGCCTACCTTCTCGAGACTGTCCCGTTCAACGATCGCAGCGGGGTCCAGACCGTCGGCGATTACCGAGTCGAGGACCTGTCGAGCTGCAGCGTTGGTGATTCGATCTGACTCAAGTAGGCCGAGCAACTCAGCAAGCTGGGCCGGGCTGACATTGACCGAGCCGATCCCCTCGTCCCCTGCCCGGGTCGTCAGTTCGCCGCTGACCCAAGTCGCAGCGAGGCGTGCGTCCGCAGAAGCGTCGCGGGCCGCAACAACGGCCTCGAAGAAGTCGCCGATGTCTCCGTCGAACGCTAGGCGCTCAGCGAGTTCCTGCTCAAGCTCGAAGGCTGAGGAGAACCGTTCAGCTCGCGCTGCGGGAAGCTCCGGAAGCTGGGCGCGTGCTTCCTCCACCATCTCGCGGCTGACCGCAACGGGAAGGAGATCAGGCTCAGGGAAGTAGCGGTAGTCGTGTGCTTCCTCCTTTGAACGAAGGGAGCTAAGGTCGCCCGTCTTTGGGTCGTAGTGGAGCGTCTCCTGAGTAACGGTTCCGCCCGACTCGATCAGCGTGCGCTGACGCTCGATCTCAGCCTCAATTCCCTTCTCAACAAAGCGGAACGAGTTCATGTTCTTGAGCTCGGTCTTAGTGCCAAGAGTGTCACTCCCTACTGGACGTAGCGAGATGTTCGCGTCGCAGCGGAGCGATCCCTCATCCATGTTCACATCGCTAATCCCGAGTGACCTGACCGTGGTCCGAAGGAGTTGCAGCCACTCGCGTGCCTGGGCCGCAGAGCTGATGTCGGGTTCGGTCACGATCTCGGCCAGTGGCGTGCCACCACGGTTGAAGTCAACAACCGATGAGTCAGCGCCGTGAATGCGTCCGCTTGTTGAGCTGTGAACAAGCTTGGCCGCGTCCTCTTCGAGATGCACTCGATGGATGCGCACTCCAGCAAGGTTGCCCCCACTGCACAGCGGTTCGTCGAACTGACTGATTTGGTAGCCCTTCGGGAGATCGGCGTAGAAGTAGTTCTTGCGGTGGAAGATGCTTCGGTCCGCGATTTCACAGCCGAGCGCGAGTCCGAGGCGCATGCCGAAATCAATGGCAGCTTCGTTGGCTACGGGAAGCGCTCCTGGCAGCCCTAGGCAAACTGGACATGTTCGAGTGTTGGGCTCTTCGCCAAAGACTGGATGGCACGAGCAGAACATCTTCGTCTGCGTCGAGAGCTGCACGTGGATCTCAAGGCCGATTACTGGTTCAAGCTCGGTCATGAAATCAGCGCCTTTGAGCCATCAAAGCCAATTGAGCCCTCAAGGGCGTTGGCGATGCCGAGGATCTTGTTCTCTGAGAACGCAGGCCCGGCGATCTGAAGTCCAACCGGAAGCCCCTCGCTCAGACCATTGGGGATTGAGATGGCTGGAATCCCAGCGAGTGACATTGGAACTGTGCAGAAGTCACTGAGGTACATCTCAAGAGGAGACGCAGTCTTGGCGCCAAGCTCGAACGCAACACAGGGACTTGTCGGAGTCACGATGGCATCGAAATTGGCGAAGGCGTTGTCAAAGTCTTGAGAGATAAGAGTCCGCACACGCTGCGCCTTGCCGTAGAAGGCGTCGTAGTAACCGGATGACAGGGCGTATGTGCCGAGCATGATGCGTCGGCGCACCTCTGGACCAAAGCCGTTGCTTCGGGTCTCGCCGAACATTGCGTCCAAGCCCTCACCTGGGTCGACACGATGGCCGAAGCGGACACCATCAAATCGGGCAAGGTTGGATGAACACTCAGCTGGCGCTATCAGGTAATAGGCACTGAGAGCGTGTGGTGCGTGCGGCAACGCGCACTCCTCAACTGTGGCGCCTAGTTCGCGAGCCTTGTCGAGCGATTCGTTAAACGCCGCCAAGACTCCAGGCTCAATGCCCTCACCGGTCAGCTCGGATGGAACCCCGAGCCTGACCCCGGCGAGATCTGTTTGGGTCGGGACAGTGATTGCCTCTGGGTGCTCTACCGAGGTGGCGTCACGAGGGTCCTTGCCCGTCATGACTGAGTAGAGAAGGGCCGCATCCTTGACATCGCGCGTGATCGGACCAGCTTGATCAAGGGACGAGGCGAAGGCGATCATTCCGTAGCGCGAGACCGAGCCGTAGGTGGGCTTGAGGCCAACGACACCACAGAGTGCTGCTGGCTGGCGGATTGAGCCACCCGTATCCGTGCCAAGCGCCCATGGCACAAGACCTGCGGCTACTGCAGCAGCACTACCGCCGCTGGATCCACCGGGAACCCGACCGCGATCCCAAGGATTGAGAACTGGTCCAAAGGCGCAGTTTTCGTTTGACGAGCCCATCGCGAACTCGTCCTGATGAGTCTTAGCAACAAGGGGACTCCCTGCCGCAGCGATCTTTTCTACTGCTGTC
>CALJKH010000010.1 GCA_937973575.1 uncultured Solirubrobacterales bacterium
CTACATGTCGAAGATGAGCCAGCACTGCAAGGCATGCCGTTTTGACCCAAAGAAGCGGACTGGCGAGGACGCCTGCCCACTGAGCGCCCTCTACTGGGACTTCCTGGCACGCAACAGGCAGGCCTTCGCCTCTAACCATCGGATGTCGCTGGCCCTGAAGAATGTCGACGGGATCCCTGCTGATGAGCTTGCTGCGATCGAAGCGGTTGCGGCCCGCGAAAGCGCCCGGCTCGTTTAGGCAGCATCACTAAATCTTTCACCCGCTCCAAATAGCGACACCTATGTTGGTACTAGGTGTCCGACAGCAAGACAAAACATCCGGCAGAACCGGCGGAGGCCGCAGCTGAGTCGGGAGATGTTGTCCCAGTCGGTGACGGTGGCGGCGAAAAGCTCCGCCAGGCCAGCATGGAGGCTCTCGCCGCGCTGGACTCAGCGCCCGAGCAACTGTTTGACGACCTAGTTGAGACCGCGTCGCTGATTGCTGGCTCCTCGATGGCCTACATCAGCCTGATCGACGACGAGCGGGAGTGGTTTAAGGCCAGCAAGGGGTTTGACCTCGCTGAGGTTCCTCGCGAAGCAGGCTTCGGGAACATGGTGATCTCGAAGCCGGAGTCGGTACTTGTCGTTGGGCGGGTGTCAGAAGGCGCGAAGTTCACCGAGTCGCCTCTGGTTACTGGTTATTCAAGGATCAACTTTTACGCTGGCGCGGCGATCGTGACAGCAGCTGGCTACCCAGTTGGTGTGATCGCAGTAGCCGACCATGACGCGGGTGTCTTCAGTGAGGATCAGCAGGCAGCCCTTCAGCTTTTGGCGCGGCAGGCAGCAGCCGTCTTTGAACTGCGCCGTGACACAGATTCGCTAGCTGCAGGCCTTGTCGAGGAGCGGGCACGCGCTGCCGAGTACGCGGTTTGGCAGAAGACCCACGACGCTCTCACATCCCTTCCCAACCGGTCGGTCCTAGAGGACAGGATTCTGGAACTGGACGCTGAGGAGATCGCGACTAACGACCCTCGGGTGGTCAGCCTTTTGGCAGTGGAGTTGGTCAACTTCGATGCAGTCAACGTCGCGCTTGGCCATGACGGCGGGGACAAGGCTCTCTGTCAAGTGGCTTATCTGCTGGCTCAGTGCCTGCCATCGGGAAGCCTCCTTGCGCGGATCGATAACACCACCTTTGCGGCCTTGGTTGCAGACACAGAAGCCAGCGGTGCGGCCCAGTTAGCCGCGGCCATCCATAAGACTCTGGCTGTGCCGGTTGCGGTACCTAACTTTGACTCGGTCGTAGTAACCGCAGTTGTCGGCACGGCAACGTCAGGGCCAAGGCGCGGGTTTGCTCCAAGCGAGATCCTTGTGGCCGGCGAGTCAGGAATTGTCGAGGCCAAGCGGTTGGGGGCTGGCTCGACTTTTGCGGCGCGATGGGAGAGCTTCGCGCGGAGAGAGCGGATCGCAAAGCTCAGGACCAAGTTTCGTTCAGCCCTGCTCCACGGTGATGTGAAGGTTGTCTACATGCCGCTCGTTCGGCTGGTTGACTCCAAAATAGTCGGCTACGAGGCCCTGGCCCGGTGGGACGATCCAGACTTCGGCGAGGTGTCGCCGTCCGAGTTCGTCCCAATCAGCGAGACCAACGGCTTTGTCAGCGAACTGGACGCTGTTGTCTTGGATGTTGCCCTGTCTGACTTCTCAGAGGGGCGCCTTCCCGGCAAAGAGATCTCGGTCAACATCTCGCCCCGCGGAGTAGGCCCCGGCTTTGCAGGTGCAGTGCGCGAGAAGCTGGAGGAATACGACGTGGAACCAGGTGATCTCGTTCTCGAGGCGACTGAGCGAGCTGGCCTCTCCAGCAATCCAATCTTGATGGCGTCCCTTGTGTCGCTTTCAGCGATGGGCGTGCGGATTGCCCTTGACGACTTTGGCGCTGGCGAGACTGCGATTGCCCATTTGCGGACAATGCCAATCAACCGACTCAAGCTCGACAAGACCCTCATCGAAGGGCTTGAGGATGATGAATCAGGTGGGGGGAGGGCTGTGGTTGACGCGATCGCCCTTATGGCCCACAGCCTTAACGTCGAAACCCTTGCTGAAGGTGTTGAGAATCAGGAGCAGCTGAACGTGCTGCGGTCGGCCGGCGTTAAGACGGGCCAGGGCTATCTCTTTGGGAAGCCGATGTCCGTCGAGGAGATTAAGGCGAAGCAGTGACTGTCTCCCTGAGTCAGGAGGGCATTGATTCGCTCGCCAGCGAGTTCTTCAACCGCACTGCGGATCTGGCCTGCGTCACCTCGCAGGACAACCTGATCCGCGTCAACTCGCGCTGGGCGGTTGTTCTTGGATGGGATGCAGACTCTCTTCTGAAGGCGCCTCTACTTGACCTAGTGCACCCAGACGATTTCGACGGGATGCGGCACGCCCTTCATGCTGCGGATGAGACTGACGAGCCAACGCGCTTTGAGGCCCGCTTCCTAACTGCGCACGGCGAATGGAGGATCCTCGACTGGTCCTCAACTGTTGATCCGGCCAGCGGCTTGGTCCTCTCAAGCGCAAGGGATGTGACAACCGAGCGTGAGGCCCTAAACGCTCTTGCCCGGGTGAATCAGGTCTTCAATGCTCTGGTGAACCTGCAGGCTGGCTACATCAATCTCGGGATGACTGCGGATTGGTGGCAGGACGCCCTTGACGAATTGGTTC
>CALJKH010000011.1 GCA_937973575.1 uncultured Solirubrobacterales bacterium
CCAACAGGGTCTTGGCCGAAACCGCACTGATTCCTAGAGGCCAAACCCGAACTTATGGCGAGATCGCTGCAGCAGCTGGCAACCCTAATGGCGCAAGAGCAGCCGGAAATGCTCTGGGAGCGAACACGATCCCGATTGTTGTCCCGTGCCACCGCGTTGTCGCAGCAGCTGGGCTTGGCGGGTTCAGCGGCGGAACTGAGCGCAAGAAAATACTGCTGAAGATTGAGGCAAGGTAGGCCCGCTAAGCAGGCCGCGTTGTTTGCTCGGTCTTCTCAATTGGCACAGAGCAGATCCGGCCTCGGGCTGGACATCCGCCGCAGATTCCAACCCAAGGAGTCTTGGTTACTTCGACAGATCCTTCAAGAAGAGGAAGCGCCCGCTCAGCCAGTGAGGCCCCTAGCTTTTCAAGCTGATCGCTAGTGAAGACTTCAATTGCCGGCTCATCGGGCCTCTCAGCGTAGAGGTGCACTACCTCCACGCTCGTGACTGGAACTCCAGCACGGCTACTTGAGAGAGCAGCGAATGCGTAGGCCTCACGCTGGATTCCATATTCCTCAGCAGCGAGCTTGGAAATATCGTCGGCTTCCACTGCCTTGTCGCTCGACTTCCAGTCGATCACAAGGGCAGTCCCTTCCCCCTCTGAAGCAAAGACGTCAATAACGCCGCGCAGGGGCACGTCCACCCCCGGAATCGCTACCGCGAAGCCTTCCTCCCGAGCCACACGGCCACCGGCGGCGGCAATTGCGACCAACCTCTGCCATGTCGCTGAGTTGAAGACTCCAGCCGCCAGCTTGGCGATTGCGTCGCAGTCAGACTCGGTCACAGTGATGTCACGCAGGCTTGCCTCCCGACGCGCGTCGGCGGCAGTCGGAGCCGACCCGCCAAGCTGCGCGTTCTCGAGAAGTCCGTGGAGGATCGTGCCCCTGTCGGCAGGCCGCAGCACCTTGGTACCGCCGGAGCCTTCCCTCGCCGCCCCGACTGGACTAAGGCCGACGATCTCCTCGGCATACCAGCGGAAGGCACAGCGGCTCGCAGTCTGGAGGCCGCTGTAGGAAAGCCCGGATGGGCGCGACGCAACCGGCTCAGGGTCAAGCGCACCAACCTGCGGGTGGTGGTCAGGCTCGTCAGTTATCTCTTCCTGCCCCTTGCCTGCCTCGATCAATCGGTCGAGTGCCTCGCCCTGGTCGACTCGTACTCGCATCGTTGAGCCGTTCTCAAAGACTTCCGACCACTCGGATGCGACTGGGTCGAGGCACCAGTCGCTAAGCCTTGGCAGCAGGCCGCTGCTGATCATGCGGGAGAGGTTTGAGTCCTTGCCGCCAGATCCAACTGGGCTTGGCTTGTCCTTCAGCGACCCGTCAAACGCCCCCGACAGGATCAGTAGGTCCTCAGGACGGGTGAAGCCGACATATGTCACGCGCAGCTCTTCCTCAGCATCAGCCATTGCCTCGGCCTCTTCAAACGCAGGGTCCGTGAAGGTGCTCTTGCCGCGCGAGCCGATCAGCTCCCGCCAGCGGAACGCCATCTGCTTGCCATCCGCACTGACGGACAGCACGGACTTGTCGCTGTTGCCGCCGCGCCCAAGATCCACAAGGACCGTCACAGGGAACTGCAAGCCCTTGGCCTGGTGGACTGTCATTAGCCTGACTGCGCTGTCAGAGCCTGCTGCCTGGTCGACGACAGCCTCACCGTCGCGCTTGTTGTCCTCACTGGCAGCACGGGAGTCGGCCTCCCTGGCAAATCCCGACGGGTCAGAACCGTTCAGTCCCTCCCATTCGGATGCCAGCGCCTGCATCCGCCGAACGTTTGCGAAGCGGCGGTCACCAGCTGGCAAGCCGAGCAGGTAGAGGTCATACCCCGTCTCAACAAGTGCAGCTTCGATCGCGTCGGCCAGCGAGCGGCGACCAGCGAGCGACCGTTGGCGCTCAAACCAAGGGACAAAGCGATCACGGATCGCAGCATCCTCTGGCGCGAGAGTGTCGATGGCAGCGAGACTCTCGAGAAGTTCGATTTCGTTGGAACGGGCGTGGTGCGCGATCTGAACAAGGGCGTTGACTGACAACCCGCAGATGCGTGACCGGAGAAGCCGGAACATCCGCTCGCCGTTACGCGCATTACCTGTCACAGCAAGCAGCGAGACAAGGTCACCGACCTCGGGGCGAAGCCAAAGGCCACCAGCGCCCTCAATCGTCGCCGGAATCCCGCGCGACCTCAACGCCTCTGCAAAGGGAATCAGTCCCTTCACCGCGCGGGCGAGGATCGTCACATCAGAGGCGCTCCGACCCTCCTCTGAGATCAGCTCCTCAATCCGCTCTGCAACTGCAGCCGCCTCGACGTATCGCCAGCCTGAGTCAACGACGTCCTCAAGCCAGTCCGGCGGGCTTTCAACATCATTGAGGCGCTCCTTCACGCGGTCAGCGTCGGCGAGGATCATCTCGACTCTCAGGTCGTCAACTTGATTGTCGGCATAGGCGGCGAGCTCCACGAGTCCGCGCATCTCCTGGGTAGCGAAGATGTGGTTGTTGACCTCAAGGATTGGTGAGGCCGACCGATAGTTGGTCTTCAGCTCAAAGCTGCGGCCTACCTTTTCAAGAGTCTTCTTTCGCTCCTCGAAGATCTCTACATCGGCGTGGCGGAAGCGATAGATGGACTGCGCAGCATCACCGACTGAGTAGT
>CALJKH010000012.1 GCA_937973575.1 uncultured Solirubrobacterales bacterium
TCAATCCTCGCAACCACGGACCTGACCTTCAGCCCCGGGCCGTCCAAATACGCGCGGAAGTGAATCCACACCATGCCCTTCAGCTTCGTCGGTGTGGCAAGCCAGATCTTTGGTGGCAG
This sequence comes from uncultured Solirubrobacterales bacterium, assembly GCA_937973575.1. GTDB lineage: Bacteria > Actinomycetota > Thermoleophilia > Solirubrobacterales > Solirubrobacteraceae > WLNJ01. The sequence continues at coordinate 120 of CALJKH010000012.1, forward strand.
GCGCTTGATGACCAGCTGCAGCGTCCCGCCCAAAGGAACGTTGTAATCGAGGAGGACCTTTCCCGCCAACAGCTCTTGACCACCGAAGAACAAGCGCTGCCTAACCGGAAGGATTGTCGGTTCCCTGTCCTGAATCTTCTGCTTGACGTTCTCGGTTGAGTCTGAAGACTCAACATCTAGCGCGAGAATCTTCCCGCTTGGAGTGCTGACGAAGATCTGGCCCATAGACCACTGGCCTGCAGAGGCTTGAGCAACGGGTCCAACGACCGTCAGACCCGCGCTTAATACGAGCAGGAACAGGAGTCGCTTCAAGGTCAAAGCCCTTCGAGGATCTGAGTTGCAGCTGAGGCTGGATCAAGCTTGCGCTCTGCGACAAGCTCAACCAGTTCGGCGAACTTCGGGTCAGCGTCAATCTTCGCTTCAAGCTCACGCCTGATTCGCCCGGTGGCGATCGAAAGGACCTCAGCCCGAAGGTTCCTGCGGCGGCGCTCAACCAGCGTTCCCTCATTGGTGATGAAGGCATGGTGCTCGTCGAGCTTTTCAACAAGCTCGTCGATGCCCTTCGCGTGGACTGCCTCAGTCTTGATGATCGGCGGCACCCAACCCTCCTGATGGCCAAGAGCGAGCACGCTGCGGACCTCACGGACCATCGTGTCAGTCATTGGGTGGTCGGCTTTGTTGACGACGATGATGTCCGGGATTTCCATGACGCCAGCCTTGAGAGCTTGGATTGAGTCACCGGAGCCAGGCATCAGCACCAGAACGATCGTGTCGGAGTGGTTGATGATGTCCACCTCAGCCTGGCCAACGCCAACCGTTTCGAGCATCACAACATCCTTGCCAGCAGCGTCAATCAGGAGGGCAGCCTGAAGGGCGCCTTCCGAGAGCCCGCCAAGCGCACCACGGTTAGCCATCGAACGGATGAAGACGCCAGGGTCGAGGAAGTGGTCAGTTAGGCGAATGCGGTCACCCAGCAGCGCACCATGAGTGAAGGGCGAGGAAGGGTCAATCGAGAGGACGCCAACATTGCTGCCGCGGTCACGCTCGGCCTTAGTCAGCGCACCTACAAGGGTGCTCTTGCCAGCGCCGGGCGCGCCGGTGAGGCCAACAATCCGCGCCTTACCTGTGTGCGGATAGACCTTCTTGACGAGTTCCCAACCGCGCGGGTCGTCGTCCTCAACCCAGCTGATCGCGCGGGCCAAAGCTCGGCGGTCGCCAGCGAGGAGTTCGTCTGCGAGTTCGTCAGGTGTATTGGGGCGTGCCATTGCTATATGGATCATGCCAGCCGGGGCTGCCGCTGCAGCATCCGCCACGCGCCATCCTCGCCGCCTAACCTTCTAGCTGTGGAACCAACCGCCACTGAACCGCAGACACTGACCGAAGCCTTCGGTGCTGAGCCCGCAGGCCACTTGCTGCCCCCTGCCCCACTTAGCGGCGGCCCGATCGCGCTACTGAAGTTCATGGTCGCGAACCACATGATCAGCTTCAAATACGCACGCCTGCTGGTTCGCTTTCTCTGGCTCAAACTCAGGTGGCGAGGGCGCCTCGTCACCGACGGCATCGCCTTCGTCCACCACGGCGTGACCTTCGAGATCGGCAAGGACGCCAAGGTCCACCTTGGCCGCTGGAGTTGGATTGGCTCCGGCTGCAAGATCCGAGCACACGAAGGCGAAGTGCTGATTGGCGCAAAGACTGTCCTGGGCCAGGAGTGCACGATCTCCGCTTTCCAACATGTGGAGATTGGCCGTGAGTGCATTGTCGCTGACCGCGTGATGCTGATCGACTTTGACCACGGCGCCGCCGAGGCAGACCGCCCGATGCGAGCACAAGGCATCTACAAGCGCGATGTCGTCGTAGGCCACAACTGCTGGCTCGGCTATGGCGCCTGCATCCTGCGCGGAGTCACAGTTGGTGACAACACCATCGTCGGGACCAATTCGGTTGTCACCAAGGACGTTGCTGAGAACTCAATCGTCGGCGGTGCACCAGCGCGACTCCTACGGATGCGCGAAACTCCGCAGAAGATGAGTTGGGGCTAAGCCTCTAGGCGTGAGTCTTGGCTTGCGAGCCAAGAACATCTGAATACAGCTCAGCAGTTGAGCGGGCCACATCAGCCCAATCAAATGAGAGGACATGCTCTGACGCTTCAGCTACAAGGCGGTCCCGAAGCACGTCATCGCTGAGCAGCCGCTCGATCATGATCGCGAGGTGTTCAGCGTCGCCACCGTTGAAGCGCAGACCGACCTTGTCGCCCTCTGGGACAACCTCGCGCAGGCCACCAGTGTCCGAGACGATCGTCGGGCAGCCTGATGCCATT
>CALJKH010000013.1 GCA_937973575.1 uncultured Solirubrobacterales bacterium
TGGAACGTTCAATTGGCCTTGCAATGGCTCAGGACCTTTGGGACCGCGGTGAGCCAAGTGGATATGTCAATCACATGACGACCGATCCGCTGCCAAACACTCCTGCTCACACGGTTCTGATGCAGGTTGGCCTTGGTGACTTCCAAGTCGCAAACATCACGGCGGATACCGAGGCACGCACAATCGGCGCGAAGATGGTCACCCGTATGCCGTCTGCTGAGCGTGTCGGGTCAACAAACCCGGGCTGGAACATTCCATGGGTTGACGCAGGAAGCAATGGCTGGACTGGTTCCGCTCTCGTCTACTTCGACTCAGGGCCGGTACGTGACGGTGGCGCGCTCGGTAACAGCGCTGCAATCTTTGCCAATGCGATTCCAGCAAGCAGTGACGGCAATGACCCTCACGAGCACCCAAGGCGCTCACAGCAGGGTCGTGACATGAAGGCTGGCTTCCTCAAGGTAGGCGGCACAATCAAGAACACCTGCGGCATCATCCAATGCCTTGCAGGTAGCTACACCGGGCCCTGATCAAGAGGCCGGTAGCTAACTAACGAGTTGAACTTCTGTTGCTGCCTTAGGGCAGCAACAGTTTGTTCTGGGCGCTTTCGCGCTCAGGTCCAACAAGTAGGCGCGAGGCCTTCATCGAGTCGGCGACGATCTCACAGGTGCCTGGAATCAAGGTTGCCGAGATCGTGCCAGTGCCGCCTGCTGGGATTGGGCCGGCATCAGCTTGGTCTGCCACGCAGCCGCCGTCTACTGACCTGACGCTGACCTTGAGAACTGGAGCGCCTGTCTTATTCGCGATCTTGATGGTGATCGGACCGGCGCCAATCTCAGTTGGGGAGATATGGGTTGCCTTGCCGTCGAGCAGCAGTCCAGCGATCTTCGTGACGGGAGGGCGGAAGCCGGTGTTGGTATTGCGGCTATCACCGCAGCCGGTGGCGGCTAGGGCTACTAGCGCGGCCGATCCAGTGATCGCGAATCGGACCTTGGCTGTGTCATTAAATCTCCCCACCGGCGAAGAGGTTAGATCACGCAGCGCCACTTGGCGAATCGAGAACCGGAAAAGGCAGTTCCACAACCTCAGCTTCAAGGCCAGCGGCTCTCAGGATCTTTCCCGGGGAGGCCTCCACTCGAACCACAGCTAGGGCTGTCACAGCGTCCCCGGGAGGGGCTGAGACAGAGCCGACAACACCTACCTCTTTCCCATCTGAATCAGTCAGAACTGTTCCTGGCGTTACTTCGTCGTCGAGAATGAGCCCGCGGAGGATTCTGTTGGGGCTGCCCCTGTAGTAGAGCCTCGCCACCGTTTCCTGGCCGACGTAGCAACCCTTCGTGAAGGACACCAGGCGGTGGTTTAAGTCGGCCTCCTGCGGAATGGTCGAATCATTGATGTCCACTCCGTAGAGGGGGATCCCCGCCTGCACCCGCAGGCATTGGGCAGCAGCTTCATCGCCCTCAACTGCGCCGGCGGCCAATAGTGCTGTCTTGACACCGTCCTGCTTTTCAGTTGGGCAGATCACATCAACGCCCTCGTCTGTGACGACGACCATCACTCGGCTACCTCCAAGCATCGCTTGGCGGTTCATGTGCTCCTGGGGAAGGTCACTAATGCCAGCGATCCTGTCGGCCTTGGGTCCAACAAGAGAGAGTTGGGCTGTCTCCAAGGTTGCCTTGCCGATCTCAGCCGAGTGCCCAACAGCAGCGCGACGCAGAGTGTCAAAGAGTTCCTGCAGGCTGATGCGGTCTGTTGTCAGGTGGAACTCAGTTTCGCCGGTGCGAAGCACCCGGACTATTCCAAGAAGCTTTCCCTTCGGAGTAAGGAGGCCAGCTTCACAGCCATGGCCGACTTGGAGTGCCTCAATGTCATTTGAGACCTGACCTTGTAGGAGCGACGCCGCGTCCTCGCCGGTAAGGGTTAAGCGCCCCTTGTAGGACCGGTCAATCAGGCCGCAGCCGTTCTCAAGTACTGAAAGGTCGGCTGGGTCAGGCCGCCACGGTGGGGGCGGTGGACCGTCCTGCTGCTGTTGTGGCTCTCCGCTCATCTGGGCGAGCATAGCCTCGCTCCGGAAGCAAAGTTTAGGTGTGCCATAATATTAGATATGGCGCGCATTGAAACTGAGCGGTCTCGTGCTGTTGAGGATTACGCCAAGGCGATCCATGACCTCGCAGGCGTCGATGGGGCTGGCGCTGTGGCAACCAATTCGCTGGCCTCGCGCCTCGGGGTTACTCCAGCCTCGGCGTCGGGGATGGTTCGGAGGTTGGAATCACTCGGTCTTGTTGAGCACACCCCTTATAGAGGGGTCCGGCTCACAAGCGAAGGGGAGAAGGTGGCGCTCTCCGTAATCCGGCGCCATCGCCTGCTCGAGACATTCCTCGCAGTCCGACTTGGATTGCCTTGGGATCGTGTGCACGCTGAGGCTGAGGTTCTTGAGCACGTGCTCTCAAGCGAGCTAGAGGCAGCAATAGCCGCCGATCTTGGTGACCCCGAGCGGGATCCTCACGGAGCGCCTATTCCTAGACCTGATGGCAGCGTTCCCGGAGGGGCAACCTCAGCTTTAAGCGAGTTGGAGGATGGAGCAGTCGCCACGTTTGTCCGAATTCCTGATGAACGGCCAGACATGCTGCGCTGGCTGTCAGCCCGGGGAATAGTCCCTGGCGTTGAAGTCACCGTGACTGGGCGCGATCCGTTTGGTGGGCCGATCCGCATCAGCGTGGCGGGCAGTGAACACTCTCTCGGGGCTGAACTCGCAGAGTCGATGGGGATGGGCGCGGAGTGACAACCGCAAAAGTTCGCGGTCGGTGGGGGCG
>CALJKH010000014.1 GCA_937973575.1 uncultured Solirubrobacterales bacterium
TCTGCTTGCCTTACCCATAACACGCTTTAGCATAATACGCCCAGCAAGTTTATATTCCTTGATCTTGGAAAGTGGCTCTGTTTTATTTTTATCAGCATAATGCCTATGAATAAATGCTGCCAATGCATCGCGTTTAAAATTATTCGGAAATGCGTTTTTAGTTTTTTTATTTAACTCGGCTAATTTAGCACGCCGTTCCTTGATTTGATTCGTTTTATCTGATGTAACAATTGCACTCATGAGTAGACTTTAGTGTTTAAACCTGACTTCATTTTAACATAAATCAAATTTTTAAAGCACCGTGAGTTTAAAACTATATTAAAGAGCACATAAGCCGAGACTCTGATGTTGTGAAGGCATCCAAGTGCTTCATTGAACTTAAAAATACTTTGTGTTAGATTAACACAGCATTGTGATCAAAAAGTACAACATGGTAAACACAACGCATTTTATCTTTGTTACTGGAGGTGTTGTTTCATCATTAGGAAAAGGAATAACCTCTGCAACCCTAGGTGCGATCTTAGAGTCCTGTGGTTTAAAGGTCACAATTTTAAAACTCGATCCCTACATCAATGTTGACCCTGGGACCATGTCGCCGTACCAGCACGGTGAAGTGTTCGTTACCGAGGATGGTGCGGAGACCGACCTCGACCTTGGTCACTACGAGCGGTTTACTGATGCGAATACCTCGAAGGCTTCAAATGTCACTGCAGGCGGGATCTACAACAACGTGATCCGGCGTGAGCGCAGGGGTGACTACCTTGGAGCGACAGTTCAGGTCGTCCCTCACATCACCGATGAGATTCGCAATCGCGTCAAGCTCATCGCGGAATCCGGTGATGTTGATGTGGTCATCACTGAGATTGGCGGCACGGTTGGCGATATTGAGTCGCTGCCGTTCCTAGAAGCCATTAGGCAGTTCCCAGTTGAGGTTGGGCGTAATCGGTGCCTTTACATCCACCTGACGCTGGTGCCTTGGATCGGACACGCCGGCGAGCTGAAGACGAAGCCCACACAGCACTCGGTCAACGAGCTTCGTCGCATCGGCATCCAGCCAGACATGGTTATGTGTCGTTCGGAGTCGAGCTTGCCGAAGGACATCCGGGAGAAGATCGCTCTATTCACAAGCGTTCCAGTCAACGCTGTCATCTCTGCGCGGGATGTAGGAAATATTTACGAGGTACCGCTCGCCTTCCGCGAGGAGGGTGTTGACAAATTTGTCCTCGACCATTTCGGTCTCGAAGGCGGTGAACCTGACCTTGAGGGCTGGGAGGCAATGATCCTTAGGGCAGAAGCTGCTGTGGAGCCTGTCCGGATCGCCCTGGTCGGCAAATACGTCCAGTTGGAAGACGCCTATCTCTCAGTAGTCGAGTCGCTTCGTCATGCCGGCGTGGGTCACGGCTGCAAAGTCGAGATCGATTGGATTGACTCAGAAAAGCTTGAAGGTGCCGAGGCTCATGCGCGCCTGACCGCTGCTGACGGGATCCTTATCCCGGGCGGATTTGGAGGTCGGGGAGTGGAAGGCAAGATTGAGGCTGCCCGGATCGCCCGTGAGGAGCAGATTCCTTATCTCGGCATCTGTCTGGGTATGCAGGTGGCAGTTTGCGAGTACGCGCGAAACGTTGCGGGGATGGAGGGTGCAAACTCCACCGAGTTCGACCCCGAAACGCCGCACCCAGCCATCGACCTTCTGCCAGAGCAGAAGGAAGTTGCGGACATGGGCGGCACGATGCGTTTGGGCGCAGATCCGGTCACCCTCGTTGAAGGCACGCGAACACGGGCCATTTACGGCGAAGAGGTGGCATACGAACGCCACCGTCACCGTTACGAGGTCAACAACCTTCTTCGGCCGCGCATCGAGGAGGCCGGACTTGTTGTCTCGGGTACATCTCCTGACGGCCGTCTAGTTGAGGCCGTCGAGCTGCCCGACACAGTGCATCCGTTCTATGTCGCAAGCCAGTACCACCCAGAGTTCAAGTCACGGCCTGACCGTCCCGCCCCGCTGTTTAACGGTTTCGTAGGGGCAGCGCTGATTCGCGCTAAGGATCGAGTTGAAGCTGATGGCGTTGCCAGCCACAGCGACGCTCAGGCGTGAGCCGACACTCCCACGAGCAGCACTCCAAGCGGTTCCAAGAACTCTGCGCGATCCAGAGTCCTTCGCTCGGCGAACGAGCCGTAGGTGCCTATGTCGAGGGGCAGCTAGACAAGTTCGGGTTTGAGTGGACTCGGGATGAGGCTGGGGAGGCAATCGGCGGGGATCAGGGCAACATCATCTGCAAGGTCGAGGGTGAGAATTCGAGCCAGTCGATTCTGGTAGCAGCGCATCTAGACACGGTTCCACCAGGTTCGGAAACTGAGGCGGCTCTTGAAGATGGACAATGGTCGAACTCCGGAGATGGAATCCTCGGGATTGACAACAAGGCAGCTGTTGCCGCAATTCTCACTGCCCTTGAGGTTTGGTCTGAGCACCCGCCATCAGTTGATGTGTGCGCGGTCTTTACGGTTGCCGAGGAAATAAGCCTCCTCGGGGCACAAGAGCTGGAGCTGCCGTCCCCGCTCCCATCCGCAGGTTTCGTCTTCGATCACCCGACTCCCATCGGGACCGTGATCGCCAGTTCGCCTTCTCACCACACGATTGAGATGGAGTTCACTGGAGCTAGCGCTCATGCAGGGGTGGCACCGGAGGCTGGTGCTTCTGCGATTGAAGCCGCCGCTACCGCTGTCGCTCTCTGTCCCGGGGGACGGCTTGATCCCGTCACCACATCGAACTTTGGAGTTATCGAGGGAGGGAGCGCTGTCAATGTCGTACCGGAGAAGTGCCGCGTCCTAGCCGAGATTCGTAGCCAGAATCCCGAAACCCTCACAGCTGAGACGAGGCGGATCGTTGACGCTGCGCACGAGGGGGCTGGCAAGCATGGCTGCGCTGCAGATGTGACAGTAAAACCGAGCTTCAAGGGTTACCAGCACGCCGACGGTCACACTGCGCTGGAGATCGGGGAGGCTGCCTTGCGGTCGCTTGGGATTGAGCCAGAGCGGATTTCGAGCGCGGGCGGCTCCGATGCCAATGTCTTTGAAGTGATGGGTATCCCGTCGCTGAACTTGGGCGATGGTTCAACTGGAACTCACACTGACGCAGAGGCAATATCTGAAGCTGACCTTCAACGCCTCGTCGAGCTTGTTCTAGCTCTACCTGTTTCAGCAGCCTGCAAATAGAGGTAGAGCAGTCACGGTGCCGAAATGCATCGGACTGTGTCACCTGAACTAGCCTCAGACCACCTACTTGACTTCCTAGGATCGCTTGAGCTGGAGCGCGGTTTGGCCCGTAACACCCTCGAGGCCTACCGCAGCGACCTTCTTCAACTCTCGGCCTTCGTAACGAGCCGGGGCAAGACACTTTCAACCGCTGGAGCCTCCGATCTTCGCATCTGGATGCGCGAGTTAGCCGAGGGTCCGGCTGATGGAAAGCCGGCAGCCTCAGCGACACTTCGCCGGAAGGCGGCCTGCGCCAGGACTTACTTCAAATGGCTTCGTCGGGAGGAGATCATTACGGAAGATCCAACGCTCGGTCTGGAGTCTCCTACTAGCGACAAGAAGCTTCCGAACGTACTGTCGCGGGATGAGGTTGCGCTGCTGCTTAGGCAGCCCGATGTGACCACACCAGCTGGCCTCCGTGATCGTGCGATTCTCGAAACGATGTACGCATGCGGTTTGCGGGCTAGTGAAGTAACTGGATTGGAGCTTGGAAAGCTTGATCTTGAGGACGGCACCCTCAGAGTTGTGGGTAAGGGCCGCAAGGAGCGTTTGGTCCCTATCGGAGGTGACGCACAGTCAGCGCTTAGAACATGGCTCTCCAGAGGAAGGCCGCACTTCGTTGGAGTTACAGAGGAACGAAGAGTGTTTGTTAACCAGCGCGGAGGAGCTCTCACCCGGCAAGGCCTTCACGGGATCGTCCGAATCCACGCCCGTTCAGCTGGGCTGGATGGCCGGATGACGCCACACACCCTGCGGCATAGCTTCGCTACCCATCTGCTCGCCGGAGGGTGTGACCTGCGTGCCCTTCAGGAGATGCTCGGGCATGCCGACGCTGCCACGACCCAGATGTACACCCACCTCTCGAACGAGGATCTAAAAGAGACTTACTTCGCAGCTCACCCGAGAGCGCGGAGCGACCAGACCGATTAGAGGTTGGGATGCTGCTTTGATTGCGGCATGCCAGAACTTCCTGAGGTTGAAACTGTCGTAAGGCGCATCCGTCCGACCCTGGAGGGGCGGACAGTTGAGGGTGTGGAAGTTCACGACGCGAGGTGGGCGCTTCCGTTGAGCCCAGCTGAGTTAGAGAGACAGCTGACTGGCCGGCATGTCGAAGGCGTTTCACGGCGTGGCAAGTACATCCTCGTAGCGCTCGACAGTGGCAAGACGCTCGTGATGCATCTTCGGATGACGGGGACGATCCTGATTAACCCAGATGAGGAGATCGGGCACGAGCGTGCGGAGTTCGGCCTTTCAGATGGAACAAGGCTGGTTTTCAATGATCCGCGCAGGTTTGGGACGGCGGAGCTAATTACGACAACTTCGCTCGACGATTACTTCTCTGGGCGTCTTGGCTTGGAACCGTTCGATGCTGGCTTCACTGGGGTGCATTTCTTCGGCTTGACGCGGGGTAGAAAGGCGCCACTTAAGTCGTTTCTTCTCGACCAGAAGCTGATTGCGGGGATCGGCAACATCTATGCGGACGAGGCGCTCTTTAGGGCTCGGCTCCACCCGCTGAGGCAGCCCTATGGGCTTACTCGGGATCAGGCGGAGTCGCTTCGATTAGGAGCAATCGATGCTCTCCAAGCTGGCATTGATGCAGGCGGCGCCACAATCGACGACTTTCGTAACCCAGACGGCGCCTGGGGCGCTTACCAATCTGAGTTCCTCGTTCATCGACGGGAAGGCAAGGATTGCCCAGCCTGTGGAACCTCAATCATTAAGTTCAAGGTTGGTGGGCGAGCGACTTACTGCTGTGAAGCGTGCCAGAAGCGGCCGAGCAGGATTAGGCGATGAGGTCAGCGAGCTGCCCGCTCGCGTCAGCGGCCGCAAGCTCAGTCCAGCCACCGAGGGTCTTCCCATCGATCACGATCTGAGGAAATGTCATCAGTCCCGTCTTGGCGGCAAGCTCGGCTCGTCCGTCCGGATCTCTCGCCAAATTGATCTCTTCGAACGCAATTTCGCGTGATTTCAGCAACGCCTTTGCGCGGCTGCAGAAGGGGCACGGCTCTGTGCTGTACATGATGACTTCGGCCATGACTAAGAAGATAGCGACAGATTCCCCCACGAGTGCGTGCCAGCCCCGTCTAAGTTGGGCGTCGTGAGCAAGACTCTCGAAACAGAAGGTGTGATCCTGCGCTCAATCCGCTTTGGCGAAGCTGACCGCATTTTGCACCTCTACACACCCGAAGACGGCAGAGTCGGGGCCATCGCCAAGGGTGCCCGTAAAACCAAGAGCCGGTTTGGTGCCCGGCTTGAGCCGTTCTCCCGGGGGAACTTCACTCTCAGGGTTGGAAAGGGAGACCTGATGAGCGTCTCCGGCGTGGAAACGATTGCGCCTAACGGTGGACTTCGGACATCCGCTGACTCCCTCGATTGGGCAGCCCGGGCGTGCGACGCCGTTTCACGCCTGCTTGACGGTCCTGATCCCCATTCAAACGCCTACAACCTGCTTGTGAACGGACTCGCCGTTGTCTCAGCTGATCCCGCTCGGGCAACGAAGGCAACTCAGCTTTCGTTCAGATTGAAGCTGCTGGTGGCGGCCGGATTGCAACCACACCTGACTAGCTGTTGTCGCTGCGGCGACACTCAATCGATTGCTGCGTTTTCCGGGGCGGATGGTGGAGCGGTCTGCTCCAACTGCCGCAAGGATGATTTCCCGCTTGGTGGCGAGGCGCTGGGCTGGATGGCAGAGGCACTTGGCATTCCACTGGCTGATGCTCCTGCTGCGGGGGAGGTCGCATTACGCCAGGCCGACCGGGCAATCAATGAAACAGTTGAGCATCACGCCAATGTCCGTCTTCGACCAGCGGCAGCACGGTAGCCTCTCCCGAAGTGACATGGTCCGGAGATAAGTGATGAGCCACCCGACAGGCCCGAAGGCAATTGAATTCGAAACTCGCGTAAGAGCGCTAGAGGATCAGGCGCTCTCGCCGCTTGCAGTGCGGTCGTATCCGGAGGACAGGGAGCGCCCAGAGGATCCGTGTGGGCTCCGCACTCCCTTTCAGCGCGACCGCGACCGGATTGTTCACAGCAAGGCATTCCGGCGCCTAAAGCACAAGACACAGGTCTTCATCTCCCCATTGGGCGACCACTACCGGACCCGCCTCACTCACACCCTTGAAGTCACGCAGATAAGCCGCACTGTGGCGCGAGCGTTACAGCTCAATGAGGACCTCACCGAGGCAATTGGGCTTGGGCACGACCTTGGGCATTCCCCATTTGGCCATGTCGGGGAGGAAATGCTGGATGCCTTGCTCAAGGAGCACTATGGCACCGGCTTTCGCCACTACGAGCATTCCTTAAGAATCGTCGACGCAATTGAGCGCGATGGGATTGGTCTCAATCTCTCCAACCCTGTTCGCGATGGCATCGCACACCACTCTGGGAGAGCGGCGATGCCAAATAGCCTTGAGGGAAGAATTGTTCGAATCGTGGACCGGGTTGCTTACCTCAACCACGACATTGACGACGCGATCCGAGCTGGAGTCATCTCCGACTCAGATGTGCCCAAGGAGGCGCTGACAGTCCTCGGACCTACGGGTGGCGATCGGATCGACGCTCTAGTTCACGACTTGGTGGAGCACAGTGCTGAAGCCGGCGACATCGTTCAGGGCGACGAGGCTGGTGCTGCAATGACTCATCTTCGCGAATTTATGTTCGAGCGCGTCTACTTGAGCCCACAAGCTAGGGAGGAGCACGGCCGCGTCTCAATGGTCATCGGAACTCTTTTCGATCACTACCGAAACGATCCGAGTCAAATCCCGGCTGGTGCATCACCAGCGGATGCAACCGAAGCTGAGCGAATCACCGACTGGATTGCAGGCATGACTGACCGGTTCAGCATTCGGGCCTTCGAAGAGCTTGCAGTTCCGACCGGATTCGAGCGATGAGCCGCTACACCGACGAGGACCGCGAGAAGGTTCGAGACGCTGTCGACATGGTTGCGCTAGTTGAGGGGCGCACCCAGCTCAAGCGCGCTGGCGCCAATAGCTGGTTCGGTCGCTGCCCATTCCATGAGGAGCGAAGTGGCTCCTTCCACGTTCGCCCGCTCGAGAAGCACTACCACTGCTTTGGCTGCCAAGCCTCCGGTGACCCGTTCAAGTTTGTGATGGAGACTGAAGGTCTCGATTTCCGTGAATCGATTGAGGCCCTCGCAGACCGCTTCGGTGTGCGGGTTGAGCCGATTGAGGATGATCCGGCTCAGGTGGAGCGCCGCAAGCGCCGAGAGCGGCTTCTAGCCCTCTTAGAGCGGACGGCTGGCTACTACCAGCGGGTATTAGTTGACTCCAAGGAGGCAGAGCCCGCCAAGAGGCTGTTGGCTGACCGTGGACTGACCGAGAAGACGCTGGAAGCATTCCAAGTTGGCTATAGCCCTAGCGCTTGGGACCGGGTTCTTATTGCCTCGCGTGAAGCTGGCTTCAGTGAGGAGGAGCTGCTTGCGGCTGGCCTTGCCCAACGAGCTCGGGGTAAGGAAGGCATCTTCGATCGTTTCCGTGGGCGCATCATGTTTCCCCTGGCTGACCAGCGGGGCAGAGTCCTTGGATTCGGCGCGAGGTCGATGCGGGACGAGCAGGGCCCGAAGTACCTCAATAGTGCAGAGGGGGAGCTTTACCACAAGGGCAGTCAGCTATTTGGCCTCCACCTCGCCCGTCCAGCTGCGGCACGAGAGGGCACCATCGTTCTCGTCGAGGGCTACGTTGACGCTCTCGCTCTTCATCAGGCCGGCGTTGAGAACGTGGTTGCGCTGATGGGCACAGCGTTGACCGACGAACAGGCAGCACAGCTAGAGCGAACCGCAGGAACTCTCCTCCTTGCTCTTGATGCAGACAAGGCTGGCCAGAAGGCGATGCTTCGCGCTGGTGAGATTGCAGCAGGACGGAAGCTCGAGCTTCGCGTGGTCGACATGCCCGCAGGAAAAGATCCCGGTGATCTACTGAAGGAGGAAGGGGAGGAGCGACTGCGTTCGCGCTTCCAGGTATCGGATCCCTTCGTTTCTTTCCGGATACGCACCATCATCGAGGGCGCCAACCTTTCTACAGCGGAGGGCAAGGACGCGGCTCTCTCACAGATTCGACCTGTTCTCTCCGCCCAGCCGGCCAGCGTTCTGCGGGAAGAACTGGTGGCGCGGGTTTCCACAGAGCTCGGACTTTCCCCGGAGCTTGCTGCGTCTCTTGTGCGTGCCGGGGAGGCACCGGACCGAGGCGCTGCGCGCCCGTCGGTGACGCAGCAACAGAGGCAGCGAGCCGCTGAGTCTCCGAGCCCAGTAGCCCGAGTCAGCCGAACGGAGCGCGCATTTCTCGCCACCTGTCTTGCCGACCGGCACTCTGGAGCAGCCAAGCTCTCGCAGGTTGATCTTGACACCCACTTCTCAGGTGATCTCGAGCGCAGAGCTGTTGAGCATCTTCGACTCCACCTCACTGATCCGCTCGCTGATCTACCGAGCGATCCTGACGATCCACTGCCAGCTCTAGTGGCCGAGTTGCTTTCGATCGCTGACACGCTTTCGGGCGCGTCCATCGCTGTGGAGTTTGAATGGCTCCAGCTTGAAAAGCTTCGGATTGACCGCCAAATAGAGGACGCACGCCGAACCAATCCAGCTGCTGTTGGTCCGCTTGCTCTGGAGCGGGAGGGAGTCAAGCGGCTGCTTGACACTGCAGCTGAAGACCTTGAGGAAGCAATGCGAGCGATTCCACCCACCGGAGGCGTTTAACCGGTGGCTACACGGGAGCGCCGGTACCGATAAGGTCACGGCTCCTTCCGGGGTAGCTCAATGGCAGAGCATTCGACTGTTAATCGAAGGGTTGTGGGTTCGAGTCCCACCCCCGGAGCTTGTTAGGCGGAGAGAACTAAACTCGCCGCGGTTGCAGCCCCACTGTTCGCCGCTGACCAGTCAGAGATCAGCCCACAGTTCGTTTTGAAAGCCGGAGTTGTCAGTGCCTTCTCGACAGCCAGCCTGATCGCTTGCGGCGAGATCAGCCTTTTCGGCACACGTACGCCGAGTTGAGCGGTGTCCACGCGTGCTGCGTTTTCAAACTGGTCGCCAGCGAACGCCGCGACGACCGGGACTGCGCCGGCCTGAAGGGTGCGAGCTACCGTCCCGTGACCGCCGTGAGAGACAACGCAGTCAACGCTGGGCATGGTCTTGGCATAGGACAGCCATTCGACAAAGGAGGTATTCGCAGCAATTCGGGGCGGATTCTCTAGAGGGCGGCGATTCCATGTCGCAAGAACACGGGCGTCGATAGATCCGAGACCCTCCAGTGAGGCCCGAAGGAGCTCATGGTCAGGGTCTTGAGCTGTAGAGGGTGCGACTAGGACTAGCGGCCCTTCTCCAGGAGGCAGTTCTACCTCGGGGAAATCAGGCTCCCAAAACAGAGGTCCCGTCACGTGGAAGCGGGGGTCATGCGAGAGGCTGTGCTCTAGCTGAGGGAAGGTTCCGACCAGCACCAATTCCTTAGACAGGGCAGCATGGTGCCCGGACCTGGGCGGAAGTGAAATGCGGCCACGGAGATCGTTGTACTCCCGCAAGCCCAGATTAAGTCCCCTGTTGATGGGGCGCTGTAGGGCTGCCATTAGAGCCCTGCCCAATGGAGTTCTCGGAGGCTTAGCACCGAGGCCGTATGGCGGAGCGCCTGGCGCGGTCACCGGCGAGACATGGGGAATCATCGTTGCCACGGGTACGCCCTCGAGCTCGGCAGAGAGGGCGGGGGCGAGAGTAAGGATGTCGTGGACGACGATGTCCGGCTTCGCCTCCCGTATCGCCGGCCTAGTGAAGTTGATCCCAGCCTCTACAGCCTCGTAGGGAGAGAGCGGATTTCCATGGGTAGGAAAGACGGGGAACTCGGGCGCAGCAACAAACTCGACAGCAACATCGTCAACGGTTGACCGCCAGCGCTCAGCTGTTTCGAGCCAGACTGGTACCCCGCGGGCTGCTAGCTCCCGAGCGAGGGCAATCGCTGGAAATGCATGCCCAGGGTCACCAAATGCACTTACAAAGACGCGGCGGCTCACCGCCGCGTCTCAGAGCTCGTCGCGAATTGCGGCAATTCGGCGCAGCTGGTCAATCCGCTCCTCGCGAGTGAAGGTAATCGGAGTGACAGTGAGGGTTCCCACTCCCGCTTCCTTGAAGGCGAGCATCCGTTCCTTCACGAAGTCATGTGGTCCTGCCAGCGACACAAGGTCGATGAGTTCGTTCGGAATGGCTGCGGCCGCCTCTTCCTTCTTGCCCTCTAGGTAGAGGTCTTGGATGTTGTTTGCTGCCTCTTCGAAGCCGTAGCGACTAACGAGCTTGGTGTAGAAGTTGTTGTCCTTCGGTCCCATCCCGCCGACATAGAGAGCAATGAAGGGGCGCATCAGGTCGCGTGCCGCTTCGAGGTCATCGGTGATCAGGGCATTGACGCTCGGCGCGATGTCGAAATTGTCGAGCGAGCGTCCTGACTTTGCAGCACCTTCCTCGAGAAGTGGCTTGAACTCGCTGACATGCTCAGGTGCGAAAAAGAGCGGGAGCCAACCGTCGGCGATTTCGCCGACCAACTTCACATTGTTGGGTCCGATCGCGGCGATGTAAATCGGGATCTCATCCTGGACTGGTCCAATGGTCAGCTTGAGTGCTTTGCCCGGACCGTCAGGCAGCGGCAGCTCAATTGACTCACCGCTGTACTCAAGACGTTCCCGACGTAGCGCCATGCGAACGACATCAACGTATTCGCGTGTGCGAAGGAGCTGCTTGCCAAACCGCACGCCGTGCCAGCCCTCACTTACCTGGGGTCCAGAGGTTCCAAGACCAAGACGGAAGCGCCCACCAGAGATCTGGTCAAGCGTCGCACTCGTCATCGCAGTCATAGCTGCGCTGCGCCCTGGGATTTGGAAGATCGCGGAGCCAAGCCCGATCTTTGTTGTCTGCCCTGCGAGCCAGCCTAGGACGGTCGCCGCATCTGAGCCATAGGCCTCAGCGGTCCAGACCATCGAATAGTCGAGAGCTTCAGCATCCTTGACGATGGCCAGCTGGTCTTCAGCGGTGAGCCCAAGGCCCCAGTAACCGAGATTTACTCCGAGATCCATTCTGATCTCCTAGAGGTCTTCGCCGGGGCGCTGGAAAATGATCTCGGGCACGATGCAGGCAGGTGACTGGTGCAGCAGCATCCGCACACCCTCAGCAATGTCGTCCGGAGTGATCATGTCCTCGGCAGCCACCTGACCCTTGACGAACTCAGTCATCGGCGTGTCAACAAAAGCTGGGCACAGTGCCGTGTTCTTGATTCCCTCACCAGACAGCTCCTTATTCATTGCCTGGGTGAAGCCGACAACAGCGTGCTTAGTCGCTGAGTAGACAGAGAGCCAGCCCTGACCAAACTTGCCGCTGATCGAAGAGGTGTTTATCACCAGTGAGCTCTTGTTCTCAGCTGCGGACTCGCGCAGCATTCCGACGCACTCGCGGTAGAAGAGAACGATCGCCCTGAAGTTGACGCCCATCTGCATGTCAATTGCCTTGGAGGTGTAATCGCCAACTGGGGATCCCACACCGACGCCAGCGTTGTTGACAAGAACATCAAGCCTGCCGTAGGCCTCGCGGTGTTCATTAACGACGCGGACAATGTCCTCTTCGCTCTGCATGTTGGCCGCAACGCTGAGGACGTTGTAGCCCTTGTCACGAAGGCCCTGTGCTGCCTCCTCAAGCTTTTCCGGACGGCGGGCGGCAACTGTGAGGTCATAGCCCTCGCTGCCGAGAAGGTTTGCGATTGCGAGTCCGATACCGCTTGATGCTCCAGTTACAAGTGCAGCTTTGTTAGCCATTCGAGTCCTCCGAGACGCGTTGAGAATGCTTAATCCAATCAAGAGCGGCACAATGACGCTGCCCCGGTAGCTCAGTGGTTAGAGCGACGGACTCATAATCCGGAGTGCGCGGGTTCGAATCCCGCCCGGGGCATTCGCGCTTCGCGCTCGGCCCCGGCCGGGACAGTTGATGGCATCGGCAGGCCTTCGGCCAGCCGTGCCGCCCGGGGCACCTCGTTAGGTCGGCGCACTTCTGCCTTCCAACTTCCGCGTTCGCGAGCAAGCTCGCTCTCAAGGAAGATCTCCAGGCAAACTGCGCCGACCGACGAGTGCAGCGCCGTTAGCGGTTAGAGACGGAAGGGGAGGGAGTCCTTCACTTCAGCGAGCGATGGTGCTTCGTTATCGCGGTCGCTGACGAGGATCTCAATATCCGCTGGCCACTCGATGCCAACCTCTGGGTCATTCCAGGCGATCCCGGCCTCGGTGGCAGGGTCGTAATAGTTCGAGCAGCGGTAAGTGAAGTCCGCGAGGTCAGATGTAACGCAGAAGCCATGAGCAAATCCGACGGGCACAAAGAACTGACGCATGTTCTCGTCGCTGAGTTCCACAGCTTCCCACTCGCCAAATGTTGGGCTGTTGAGGCGGAGGTCAACAGCAACATCAATCACTGATCCGCGAGCGCAGCGAACAAGCTTGGCTTGGCCTGGGCTTGTCTGGAAGTGCATTCCCCTAAGCGTTCCCTTACGGGAGCGGGAATGGTTGTCCTGGACAAACTCAGCTGTCACTCCCGCCTCAGGCCAAGAGTCTGCGCGCCATGTTTCAGCGAAGAACCCTCGCTCGTCGCCATGCACAGCTGGCTCGAGAAGGACGAGGCCTTCGAGTCTTGTGGGAATCACTTCCATCAAGAGCGATGTTATCGGGATGATGGATTTAGAAGGAGTGCCGATGACGGCGTCGAAACAGGGAGGCCTATGGCGAACTCCAACCCAACCCAAGAGCGCGGTACGCGCACCCTGTCCGTTTTTATTGCGGACCAAATTGACGATCTCTCCCGCTCCCAGAGAGATGTAGCTCAGTACATCGTTGACCACCTCGATGAAGCCGCGTTTTCCACGGCTGAAGAGTTGGCCCGCCGTGCGAGCACATCCTCGAGCACGGTTGTGCGCTTCTCGCAAGCGCTCGGCTTCGACGGATTCCCCGAGCTCCAGCAGGCCGCTCGTGAGGAGTATCGGCGTCGGCCATCCGAAGGGGGGCACGATGACCACGGACCGCTGTTTGATCTAGATCAGACTCCGGCCCAATCAGTCATTGCTGCAGACCACGGCAACATTGCTGAGACAGCAGCGAAGCTTGATGCTCAGGGGCTTCAAGACGCAATCAATGCGATTGCATCCGCTGAGAAGGTCGTTGTGATCGGTATTGACCAGATGGCCTTCTTTGCTTCCTATCTGAGGCACCTCCTGCTGCTCCTCGACCTACGTGTCGATGTGATCGCGGGTACCTCGCAGGAGGCTCTTAGTCGGATCGCACGGATTGATGACAGGACACTCGTCATCGCCCTTGCGGCAGGCCGAGCCCATCCCCTGGTGAGTCGGACCCTGAAGCTGGCCGGTCACCGTGGTGCACAGACCATGGCGATCAGCGATGCGACGCTTTCCGATATCGGCAAGCTGACACAGCACCGACTCTGGTGGTCCTCAAGCAGCCCGGCTTATGTCCGGTCTCATGTTGGCCTTCTCAGCCTGATTCAGGCCCTCGCTCACGGCGTTTACTCGCTAGACAGCGAGACATTCGACGACAGGATCAAGGCCTACCGACTCAAGTAGTCGGATGGAAATACAGATGTTCTTGTGACGCGGCGGCCATTTGGCTGCCGCGTTTGTCTTTCAATTGGGCCAACGCGATTCGGCGCGCGTAGGTAGAGTGATGACAATGCACGATGAGAACACTTTCCGAGTAAAAGTAGGACTTGCCGAGATGCTTGCGGGCGGCGTCATTATGGACGTCGTTGATGCCGAGCAGGCAAAGATCGCCGAGGACGCTGGAGCCTGCGCAGTCATGGCTCTAGAGCGAGTCCCTTCAGACATCAGGCGCGACGGTGGAGTTGCCCGGATGAGCAACCCGGCAATGATTCGCGAGATCCAAGAGACCGTTTCAATTCCAGTCATGGCCAAGGCCCGGATTGGACACTTCGCCGAGGCACAGGTTCTCGAATCACTCGAAGTTGACTTCATTGATGAGTCAGAAGTACTTACTCCGGCCGATAAGGACCATCACATCGACAAGTGGGCCTTCAAGGTTCCATTCGTATGCGGTGCAACCAACCTTGGTGAAGCCCTGCGTCGGATCAGCGAGGGTGCAGCCATGATTCGCTCCAAGGGCGAGGCTGGCACAGGCGACGTTGTAGAGGCCGTTTGGCACCTCCGGACAATCACCTCTGAGATTCGTCGACTCGGAACTCTCGATGAGATGGAGCTCTCGGTAGCTGCCAAGAACCTTCAAGCCCCAATTCAGCTGGTTAAGCAGGTTGCTCAAGAAGGCCGGCTGCCAGTGCCAATGTTCTGCGCTGGTGGTATTGCCACTCCTGCTGATGCAGCGCTCGTCATGCAGCTGGGCGCTGAGGCAGTGTTCGTAGGGTCCGGAATCTTCAAGAGTGGCGACCCGGCTCCTCGAGGCAAAGCCATCGTTGAAGCGACGACCAACTTCCGTGACGCCGCCAAGGTGGCTGCAGCGTGCGAGGGTCTGGGCGAGGCGATGAGCTCAATCGAGACTTCCAAGCTTGGCGAGGGTGAGCTTCTCTCAAACCGCGGCTGGTAGCACGGTGTCGCGGCCAGTTGGAGTACTGGCGCTTCAGGGCGACTTCGCAGCCCACCAAGCGTTATTGGAGGCCGCGGGGCATTCGACACGCCAAGTCCGCAACCCAGATGACCTCGACGGCATAGGCGGGCTTCTCCTCCCAGGTGGGGAGTCCACCACGATCTCGATGGGTATTGAGAGAGAAGGTCTCCGGGAACCAATTCAACAGCTCGCTCAATCGGGTGTACCAATCTTCGGCACCTGCGCTGGGCTTGTTCTGATGGGCCGGGAGCATCTTGGACTGATCGAAATGGCTGTCGATCGAAATGCGTTCGGTCGGCAGATCTTCTCTTTTGAAGCAGACCTCTCGATGGCCTCGCTTGGGGATCCGCCAGTTCGGGCAGTTTTCATCCGCGCCCCAATCGTCACAGAGGTTGGCGAGGGTGTAGAGGTGCTCGCGGAGCTGGACGGAGCAATTGTTGCTGTACGCCAAGGCCCGTGTACTGCTATCAGTTTCCATCCGGAGCTCGTTAACGATGCCCGGATGCACCTTCTTGCTTTGGGTCTCGGCGCAGGCTCAGCTGAGCCAAGCCCCGCTCAGACTTAGTCCTCGCTAGAGCTTGTCTTCGAGGTCCGCTCGCGGGACCATGAGCTCCTAAAGCTCTCAAAGCTGGACCAGTCAATTGGCTCGCGCCCACCGTCGCCTCCCGGCCGTGGGTCTAGAGGGCGTCGCCGCTCGCCGCCTCCGCCACCATCGTCGTCGCCTCCGACGATCGCTCGCCCGAGCCACGCGGCGAAGCACATGCCTTCGGATGCGATAACTAGAAAAACAGCTCCAATGGTTCCTTTGCCGCCAAACAGAAAGGCTGCTGCAACTGCATACAGAACAACGCTTCCACCGAGGACCATTCCGGTGAGTCCAGGCCGAACATCCCTTGGGGGTTTAGCTGCTGCGGCCGCAGAGACTGACACTGCGATCAGCCCGGCCATTGCGATTTTCAGCACGAATGGAATAGACAAGAAACCATCCCCCTTTGAGCAAAAGGCTACAGAAGCTCAGTGAAAATGAAAATAGTTCTCTCAGGCCCGCTCAAAGAGCCACGAATCGCCGTCGGCTGAGAGTGTCTCCACAACGTGGCCTTCCTCAGCGAGCACATCCATATGCCCGAGTACCTCGGAAAAGGTGAGAAATGGTTGAGCTGCGGCTACTTCGCCCCAAATTGCCTGAGCCACTTGGAGGGCGTTGGCAGGGCCAGCGTCGAGGGCGGAGAGCATCTTCTGCGCTCGCTTCTCATGACTTGCGAATCTGCTGTCAATCAGTTCAGCGTGGCCTTCGAACACTGGGCCATGGCCGGGAAGGACCTTCGTGATCGGCATCTCGCGGGTCGCCCGCATGCTTTCTAGATAGGCGGGAAGTGAGCGATAGCGCGCCAGCGGTTCTCCCTCTTTAGCTGGGGTGAGGAAGTCGCGGCTGAGTACTGGGTTGGAGCTGATTTCAGGCAGAAGGTGGTCGCCACCAATCATGAGCCCGTCCTCGCGGATGAAGATCGTGTCCGTTGGCGAATGTCCCGGGCGCCAATGGGCTTTGAACGCAACCCCACCGATTTCAACTGAATCACCTGGAGCGAAGCTTGTCGTCGCGAGAACGCTGTCGCCAAAAGCCCTGTAGGCCTTAGCAACCTGCTTGACAGCTTCTCCTGTGGAACGGGGCAGGCCGTTGCGCGTCATTGCCTCCGCTGCCATTTGATCGTCTAGCTCGGCGCTCGTCTGCCAGTCAGCGAGGTAGGGGGCAAGCGTGTCCAGCATTAGAACCTCAGCTGATCCACGGTTCGCTATGACACCTGCAAGGCCAATGTGGTCAACATGCTGGTGAGTAAGCACGACCCTTCTGATGTCATCGACGCTTAGGTCCAGCTCGGCCAGCGAGCGCTCCAAAGCATCAAGAGTGGTTCCGGAGTTAGGACCGGTGTCGACCAGAGTCAGGGGTGGACCCATAAATAGGTAGAGATTCACCCGACCAACTAAGAAAGGGGTCGGCACCGCGATCCGATGCAGTCCAGACTCGACCTCCTCAACAACGGTTGTTGAGGGCACCTCTAACTCCGGATGAGGTTGAGAATCTCATCGCGCTTCGAGGTCATGTCTGCCTCCGAAACGAGCGACTCGAGGCAGAGCCTAAGCAGCGGTTCTGTGTTGGACGAGCGAAGGCTGAAGTGCCAATCGTCGAAGTCGACAGTGATCCCGTCAAGGTGGCCGATTTCTCCATCGGCATAGCGAGCCTCGATCTCAGCGATCTTGGCTGGAGCATCTTCAACGGTGCTGTTGACTTCGCCCGAAATGAAGTACTTCGAGCGGTAAGCGTCAATCAGCTCAGATAGGGGCTGGCTTCCAGTTGAAAGAAGGTCGAGCATGAGGAGAGCCGGGATCGTTCCGCTGTCAGCGCACCAGAAGTCCCTGAAGTAGTAGTGGCCGGAAACCTCTCCGCCATAGACGGCATCGGGGATCTCGCGCATGCGGGCCTTGAAGAACGCGTGACCCACTCGATTCACCAGAGCCGTGCCGCCCTCAGCTTCAACTGTGTCCGCAACCGCGCGACTGGCGCGGACGTCGTAGAGGATCGTGGCGCCTGGATTGTCGACAAGAATTCGTTCCGCCATTAATGCAGTGAGAAAGTCTCCGTCGACGAATTCACCGCGTTCGTCGATGAAGAAGCACCGGTCTGCGTCGCCGTCCCAGGCGATGCCTAGATCCGCTCCGTGTTCAATGACAGCGTCCATAATGAACTTGCGGTTCTCCTCGAGAAGCGGGTTCGGTTCATGATCTGGGAAGTCGCCGTTGGGCTCCCAGTAGGCAGTGATCAGTTCGATGTCGAGGGCTTCGAGGATTGGGCCCACCATCGGCCCTGCCATTCCGTTTCCGCCGTCAACAACGACCTTCAGTCCCTTAATGCGTTCTGGGCTCACGAAGGAAAGAACCTTGTCGCGGAAGTCAGCGCCGATGGTGACCTGCTCGATCTGCCCACCGCCTGGCTCCTCGCCAAGTCCAGCAGTAACAATCTCCTTGATCTCGCCAATGCCGCTATCACCGGATAGCGGGAGTGCTCCACGACTAACTAGCTTCGCTCCCGTGTATTCCGCTGGATTGTGGGAGGCAGTACACATAAGGCCGCCGGCGAGATCCTTAGAGCCGACGAGGTGGTAGAGCTGTTCGGTGGCGATCTGACCAGCGTGGAGGACTGTCGCGCCCTCTGCCGCCATCCCATTGGCGTATGCCTCCGCTAACGCTGGGGCCTCATTGCGCATGTCATGGCCTAAGCCAATGGTTAGGTCAGCTGGTGATGCCTGCTCACGGCCGGCGATAACTTGAGCGAAGGCCCGGCCAATGTTGAATGCGAGGTCTTCGTCGATCTGGCTGCCGACGAGTCCGCGGATGTCGTAAGCCTTGAAAATGCTGGGATCTGGAGTCATGGGGCGGGATCGTATCCATTGCACCCTGCGGCATCGTGGGCTTTGGGTGCGATTATCGTGCAATGGCGCAACTAGAACTGCCAACTGTGGTCATCCTCTGCGGTGGCCGAGGTACACGTCTCCAGACTGGCTCGAAGCCCTTGCCTAAGCCGCTTGTTGAGATCGGCGGCAGTCCGGTTGTTTGGCATGTGATCCAGCTCTACGCCGGGCAAGGCTTCGGCGACTTTGTCCTTTTGACCGGGCACCGCGGGAATGAGATTGAGGCCTTCGTGGAGCAGGCAGATTGGCCAGAGGGAATCTCAGTCCGGTGCCTCGACACTGGCGAGGACACTCCCACTGGTGGCCGAGTGCACCTTGCTGTTAAGGCACTCGGGCCAAAGCCTCTCTGCGTCACCTATGCAGACGGAGTGTCTGATGTTGACCTTCAGCAGGTCCTCCGCGATCTAGATGACAAGCGGGCCAGCGCTGTTGTCACTGTGGTTCGACCAGAGTTGCCGTTTGGCGTCGCTCGACTCGACGGTGAGTGGATCACTGGATTTGAGGAGAAGCCACTTAGCCAGGACTGGATTAACGGGGGCTTCATGGCTTTCAGCTCTGATGCGCTTCAGACAATTGGCCCCGAGGAGGTCCTAGAGCGAGGTCCGCTTGAGCGTCTCGCCGCTGAGGGCAGCCTTAAGGCTCATAAGCACGAAGGATTCTGGTTCTGCATGGACACCTACAAGGATCAGGTAGCTCTCAACGACCTGTGGGAGGATGGGAATCCACCATGGCGCAACTGGAACTAAACGGACGCTCAGTCTTCGTAACTGGCGGCTATGGCCTTCTCGGCTCTTGGCTGGTTAAGGCTCTTCTTGACAGCGGGGCTGATGTGACCGTGCTTCGCCGCGACATTACCTCCCGCTCAGCGCTCGTCATTTCAGGGGACGAGGCGAGGTGCTCGGTAGTTACAGGCGACCTGTGTGAACCTGGTTTGGTTGAGCGCGCACTAGGCGAATACGAGTGTGAGCTTGTTTTCCACCTAGCAGCCCAGACGATCGTTCCGGTCGCCAACAAGAGCCCCCTCGGCACTTTTGAGACCAATGTCCGCGGTACATGGATTCTGCTCGAGGCCTGCCGTCAGCAGAGCGTTAGCGGCGTAGTCGTCGCAGCCTCGGACAAGGCTTACGGCAACAGCGACACCCTCCCTTATACGGAAGACATGCCGCTGCGCCCGCTCTATCCCTACGACGCAAGTAAGGCTGCCGCTGACCTGATCACCCGGTCTTACTTCCACACATGGGGATTGCCCGTTGCAGTGACCCGCTTCGCCAATCTCTATGGCGGTGGCGACCTAAACCGTTCGCGACTCATCCCTGAGTCAATTGGCGCGGCGCTCGAAGGGCGGAGTCCGGTGATTCGCTCCGACGGTTCACCAGAGCGTGACTACCTCCATGTTGAGGACGCTGTAAATGCGTACCTCGCGATCGCCGCTGCTGTCGTTGAAGGCAAGGCTGGTGGGCTAGCCATCAATGCCGGTCACGGGGAGCCGAAGAGCGTCCTCGAAGTCGTTTCAACCATCTGCAAGCTGATTGGGAGCGACATTGAGCCGGACGTGCGCGGCGAGGGTGCTCCGAAGGCGGAGATTCCGCGGCAGTGGGTAGATCCAACCTTGATTCGCGAGCTGACTGGCTGGGAGGCCCAAATTAGCCTTGAAGAGGGATTGGCAAAGACGATCGATTGGTATCGCGAGTTCCCCGAAGCTCTTCCACCTGGCCCGCCGCCGCGTTCAAGTTAGGATTCGGTTCCTATGGCAGGTCACTCCAAATGGGCATCCATCAAGCACAAGAAGGCGATCGTTGACAGTCGCCGCGGTGCGCATTTCACCAAGCTAGCTCGCGCGATCACAGTTGCTGCGAAGGAAGGCGGAGGCGATCCTGTAGGTAATGCATCGCTCGCAACAGCTATCCAGAAAGCCAAAGATGCGTCGATGCCGAAGGACAACATCGAGCGGGCAATAGCGAAGGGGACTGGCGCGGGGGCGGACGCAGCTTCGCTCGAGCGGGTTCTTTATGAAGGCTATGGGCCTGGAGGGGTAGCGGTGCTGGTCGAGGCAGTTACTGACAACAGAAACCGCACTGGCTCAGATGTGCGTCACATCTTCAGCAAGCACGGCGGGAGCCTTGGCGAGCCAGGGTCAGTGGCGTATCTCTTTGACAAGACCGGTGTGATTCGCGTAGACGGGACGAAGTGGGCTGAGGATGACCTTCTTTCCGCAATCGATGCTGGCGCCAACGACATTGAGCGGGACGAGGATGTTCTTGAGGTCCTCTGCGATCCGCCAGTTACCTCGACAGTTCGCGCTGCGCTGGAGGGTGACCAGATCGAGATCCTCGCTTCGGAGCTTGCCTATCGTCCGAGTACATCAGTGTCCGTTGAGGAGGACAAGGCGGGGACCCTTCTTAAATTGATGGAAGCTCTAGAGGACAACGACGATGTCGATGCTGTGCATGCGAATTTCGACCTTGATCCGGAAGTTCTAGAGCGTCTCTCAGCCGAGTGAACGCATAACTGCCTTTAACTAGGCGGCGTCCGGGCTCGAGCCGACAATGGCCTGGTGATTGTCCTCGGAATAGATCCAGGTACTGCCAACACCGGCTACGGAGTGGTTGCCCAACGCAACGGCCGCCTCGTTGCTCTTGACGGAGGCGTCATCGTCACCTCTCCGCGTGAGGCTGCCGCCCGGCGCCTCCTAACGATTCATTCACGCGTGAGCGAGCTGATCGCTGAACACAATCCGGATGCTCTTTCAATTGAGGATGTCTACTTCGGCAAGAATGTCGGCTCAGCATTCGCTGTCGGACAGGCAAGAGGCGCGGTGCTGGTGGCTGCCGCGGCTGCTGGAATCGAATGCCACGACTACACGCCGCAGCAGATCAAGGCGTCCGTTTGTGGCAACGGTTCGGCGGACAAGGATCAGGTCCAGCGCATGGTCCAGCAGCTGCTGTCACTCCCGGAGCCACCAACGCCAGATCACGCTGCTGACGCGCTTGCAGCTGGAATCTGTCATTCCAGTCACGCTCCACTTCTGGCGGCCACAAAGTGATCAGCCGGATTCGAGGTGAGTTAGTTGATGTCGGCCTTGACTACGCAGTGGTCGATTGCGCTGGTGTTGGGTATCTGCTTCATGTGTCTGCCCAAACCTCCGCGGTCCTTCCGACTCTTGGGAGTGAGATTGGGCTGCACGCCCACCTGATCTCACGGGACGACTCGATGAATCTCTACGGCTTTGCGGAGGTCGATGAACGGTCGCTCTTTCAGGCCCTCCTCGGCGTTTCATCGGTGGGGCCTAAGGTGGCGCTGGCCGTTGTGGGCAACTTGTTGTTGGTGC
>CALJKH010000015.1 GCA_937973575.1 uncultured Solirubrobacterales bacterium
GGGTCCGGGCATGGCAACGTTTCCGCGTTGAACGCAAAGACAGGCCGAACGATCTGGACCCGCAACCTCCCGAGCAGGGCCGAATCCTCGCCACTGGTCCATGGAAACCTCCTTCTCTTCGGCAGCGAGGACGGCACCGTCTATGCGCTCAACCGCGCCAACGGCCATACCGTTTGGACCTACTCAGCAGGAGGTGCTGTGAAGGCCGCTCTTGCGCTGTCTAAGGATCGCCTCTACTTCGGTGACTACGGAGGCACAGTTCAAGCAATCTCCGTAAGGAACGGAAAGCAGATTTGGAGCTCAAGTCAGAGCGGGACCTTCTACTCGACGGCAGCAGTTGCATGGGGTCGTGTGTTCCTCGGAAGCACCGACGGGCGGATGTACTCGTTTACGACAAGCGGTGACCTTGCTTGGGCACGCCAGACCGGGAATTATGTTTACGCCAGTCCAGCAGTTGCGGACGTCCCTCGACTTGGACCAACTGTTTATGCAGGCTCCTATGACGGGACGTTCTACGCATGGAACGCCAAGACTGGATCAACGCGATGGGCGTGGGACGCCGGCGGCAAAATCTCGGGCGGATCGGTCGTCATCGGAAATCTCGTCTGGTTTTCTGATCTGGGTAACAAGCGTGTGGTAGCCCTAAACGCTCGGACCGGCCATTTCACCTTCAAGATCGGAACCGGTGCATTCAATCCAGCTGTGACAGACGGCTCAACTATGTATCTGGTCGGCTATGGCGACATGTTCGCCTTCAAGCCAATCCATCCGAAGTAGCCCCTAGGGCTGATGTGGCGGCCTCACGTCAGAGCCGAGCTCAATGAGTTCGCGCTTCAGATTAGGAACCGTCGTAACGCCGTCATGAAGGATTGAGGCCAGAAGTGCTGCATCCGCGCCAGCGTTGAACGAGGCCGCAATGTCGTTCGCATTGCCCGCTCCGCCGGACGCAATGACGGGAACCGTCACCGCCTGCGAGACGGCAGTGAGTAGGTCAAGGTCATATCCAACCTGGGTTCCGTCACGGTCCATGCTGGTCAGGAGAATCTCGCCAGCTCCAAGCGATACTCCCTGCTGGGCCCACTCCACCGCTTCGCGCCCGGAGGGGTTTCTCCCTCCAGCTGTAAACACTTCCCAACCTGAGCCGTCCTCACGCTTCCGAGCGTCAATCGCTAGGACCACGCACTGGGTCCCGAATCGCTCTGCGATATCTGAAATCAGATTCGGATCGGCTACAGCCGCACTGTTGACGGACACCTTGTCGGCGCCCGCATCAAGGACGGCTTGTGCGTCAGCGGCGCTGCGGATCCCCCCACCAATGGTGAAGGGTATGAAGACGCGCTCGGCAACTTTTGATGCCAGCTCAACTGCCGTATTTCGACTGTCGCTGGTGGCGGTTATGTCTAGAAAGACAAGCTCATCGGCCCCCTCCGCGTCATAGCGCTCGCCGAGCTCAACCGGGTCGCCAGCGTCCCGCAGGTCAACGAAGTTGACTCCCTTGACTACCCGCCCTGAATCAACATCGAGGCAGGGAATCACTCGCTTCCATGGCATTAGGCAGCCTCAATCGCAGCCAGGGCCTCTGGCAGAGTGAAGCGCCCCTCATGAAGCGCCCGCCCGATGATCACGCCACCAAGGCTGTCTAGCTGTAGCGCGTCCAAGGCGACAAGGTCTTCAACAGTTCCAATGCCTCCGGCGTAGGTAACTTCGCCTCTCACCATTCCGCAAACCTCGCGAGCCTCGTCGAGAGCTGGCCCTTCCAGTGTGCCGTCCCGGGAGATGGCGGAGTACACGAACTGGGTTGCACCCTGCGACTCAAGCTGAGCAAAGGTTTGAGCTGTTGTCCGACCGGAGCCTTCAGTCCAACCCTCGAGAGCAACCTCTCCGTTACGCCCGTCAACACTGACGACCAATCGATCTCCGAACTCGGCAACAGCCGCATCGACAAGATCCGGCTTGGTAACTGCAGCCGTGCCCAAGACCAAACGTTCTGCCCCGACAGCTGCAGCACTTCGCAGATCGTCGACGGAGCGAAGCCCCCCGCCATACTCGACAGGAATCGATACCGCCTTTGCGATTTCAGCCAGAACCCAAAGCTGCTCTGGTCTTCCGTGCCGAGCGCCGTCGAGATCCACTACATGGAGCATGCTTGCCCCGTCAGCCTCGAACCGACGCGCCGCGTCAGCAGGCTCTTCGTCGTAGGAGATTTGCTGGTCGTAGTCGCCCTTGCGCAGCCTCACTGTTTTGCCACCGAGAAGGTCAATTGCTGGGACTAACTTGATCATTTGTTGCTCCTCGCAAGGCCTAGAAAATTGGACAGAAGGCGGAGCCCATCCTCCGAACTCTTCTCAGGGTGGAACTGAACGCCGAAGACGTTCGCTCCATTAGTCGCTGCAGTGGTGAATTCCTCGCCATGAACTGCGGTGGCAAGCGTTCCCTCAACCGCGGTGGGTTGGCAGACAAACGAGTGCACGTGGTACATCGCAGCCTCCTCTTCCAGCCCTCCGGAAAGCGGATTTTGGCGCGACCACGTGATCGAGCTCCAGCCGATGTGCGGAAGCCGCTCACCTCTTGAGTCAAGCGCTCGAACGGTGCCTGGAATAAGCCCGAGGCCGCTTTCACCACCAAGCTCCTCAGAGCCATCGAAAAGAAGCTGCATCCCGAGACACACTCCCATTAGTGGACGCCCCGAACTCACCCATTCATCAATCCAAGTGAGCCAGCCGCCGTCCCGGAGGGCCGCCATCGCAGTGGGGAACGCCCCAACACCAGGGAGAAAGGCAACGTCAAACTCGCTCGCGCTAGAGGGCGCCGAAAGCCGCGAAACCTCAGCTCCGACGCGGTCAAGGGCCCTCGTCAATGATGTCAGGTTGCCCGTACCGTGGTCAACGACGGCGACACGGACAGGAGCATGTGTCATCGGCACGATGCCAGACGCTGCTTAGGTGAGAGTGCCCTTGGTGCTTGGGATCTCAGTAGCACCAGGAGCAACAGAAACGGCTTCACGCAACGCCCGGGCGAAGGCCTTGAAGCAGGCCTCGATGACGTGGTGCGGACCACCGTCGCGTTGAAGGTCAATGTGGAGAGTAAGGCGAGCTGACGAAGCGACTGCACGCATGAACTCCTCGAGAAGATCATGTTCGAAACCGCCAGTGGCGCCGGCGGGAAGCTCGACGTCCACAGCAGTGAATGGCCGCCCGCTCAGGTCAATTGCGCACGCGGCGCGAGCCTCGTCCATGGGAACAACGGAGTACCCGTAGCGGGTGATTCCAGCTCGATCTCCAAGCGCCTCGTCCAACGCTTTACCGAAGCAAATTCCCGTGTCCTCGACAGTGTGGTGAGCACCGGTCTGGAGATCACCAGTGGCACTAACGGTCAGGCCAATTCCAGCGTGTCGCTGAACTAGGTCAAGCATGTGGTCGAAGAACCCGATTCCGGTCTCTCTACTTCCGGAAGCGGAGTCATCAAGGTTGAGACTGAGAACGATCTCCGTCTCCCCCGTCTTGCGAGTGATCTCTGAGCTTCTAGCCATCGTCGTATCGTCGCAGCCCTAGAGGCCGGTCATCTTCTCTGCAAGAGAATCGATTGCCGCGGCCTTGAGGCGGTGGGCGACAGGGTTTGCGATGAGCCTTGCCGTCGTTGTTGAGATCTCAGCACGTGCGACCAAGCCGTTCTCACGGAGAGTGGCGCCGGAGGCGACTAGATCAACGATCCCGTCGGCGAGGCCTGTCAGCGGAGCGAGCTCGACTGAGCCCTTCACCTCGATGATCTCAACCTGTCTGCCTTGTCCCTCGAACCAAGCGGTTGCCGCCTTCGGATACTTGGTCGCGATCCGGATGACCCCAAGCCGGTGCTCAGCAACATCGATTGGGTCCTCATCGCCCTCTTGGCTAGCCACAACCATCCGGCACCCACCGAACTGAAGGTCGGCGACCTCAACTATGTCGCCGGTGTCTTTTACATGCACTCCGACATCGAACGCCCGTTCGACCGCCGCCGCGCCCGCTGCACCGCCGGCACCTTCGGCGAACCCTGCGCCACCAGCAACATCATCTGGCAATCGGCCAAGAGCGACATCCGCCTGAAGCAGGACAGCATCGCCGCTTTCGGTCAGGTCGACTATCGCATCGTCGGCGGCCTGAAGGCGATCGGCGGCCTGCGCGTGCAATATGA
>CALJKH010000016.1 GCA_937973575.1 uncultured Solirubrobacterales bacterium
CGACGACCTCAACGGCCCAGCTATCGATCCGGCCCTCACGATCACCGGGCCAATTCAGGTGTTCCAGGGTGGAGCTGACGGCACAGTGCCTTCATTCACCACAGATTCACTTGTCGCAAAGCTCCGCACTCTGAACGGTGCGAGCAACGTGGCTTACACGAAGTACCCGGACGCTGACCACGGCGGAGTAGTCACAGCCGCAGAGTCAGATGCCCTTGCTTGGTTCAACGCCCGCTTCGGCCGGTAGGCCAAGAAAGCGACCGTAAATTAGTTTGCCCCCGGTTCAGAGTGGAATCGGGGGCGCTAACGGTCTACTCTTCAGAGTGATGCAAGTTCGCGCACTCCCAGCAGTCACTGCAGCCTCCCTCGTCGCGGCTCTTTTCCTCGGCCTCATGCCGGGAACTAGCGTCTCCGCTACACCTCAAGGAACAGCTACCGGGCCTTGGGGAATCACCATCGCGGACATCACCGGCGACGGGAAGAAGGATGTGATCATCGCAACGGGCGGCGGCAACACGGTCCGCCTCTTGACGAACAACTTCAAGGCGACACCTGACGCAGGCGCCGACCCAATCGAGACGCGCTACGCACTCAACAAGAGCAAGCCATTCCTCATTCCCGGCGTTCAGGCAGATGCAGGTAATACCCCGACCGATGTCACCACAGCTGACCTCAATGGTGACGGCACTCTCGAAGTCCTTGTCCCCCAAGCTGGCGATGACAAGATCAACTCCTTGAGCTTGGACCCTTCAACGGGCAACTTCGGGCCTTACTCAATCACGAAGGTAAAGGGAAGTAACCGCCAAGCCCTGACAGGCACTGCGCCCATCAATATCGGCACAGCGGACTTCAACGGCGACGGCTGCATTGATGCGACAACAGTCAACACGGCATCGCGCGATTTCGGCATGTTCCTCGGCCGCGGGCCAGCCTATGACGGGCTTGACCCCCACCCAGCTTCCTACTTCCTAGACCAAGTTACGCCGTTCCCGCAGACATTCAGAATTCCCAACGGCCTCGTAGTAGCCGACTTCAACGGGGACAAGAAGATGGACATGGCATCCGCCAACTCTGGCGAAAGAACTATCTCAATCCAGATCAACCAAGGCTCAAGCACTTCACCTCTGGATGCAAAGGGCAACTGGAAGTGGCCCGCCCTGAAAAAGGGTGCCCCGCCGACGCCAACTGTCACCTTCACCGACAGCGCTAAGCGACTTCTTGCCACTTACACGTACGACACGGTGGCCAAGCGCTACAACCTGACAGCCAGCTCAACCACAAGCGGCTGCGGCAAGGACCCGTCGTCCCCAATCGATTGGAATCTTGATTACGACGGTGGCCGACCAAAGGCTCCGATCAACCCTGCTGTCGTTGGCCCCGCAACCTTCGCACCGACACTTCAAGGTGCTGGCTACGCTCCGATTGACATAGCTGGTGGTGACTTCAACGGCGACAAGATCACTGACTTGGTCACCGGGTCCACCCTCGACGGCAAGGTCTACATCATCACCTCAACACCTGGCAAGAAGTTCGTGCCAGGTTTCAAGGCAAGCCCACCGATCGATATTGGCAGCTGCGCCGAAGGTAAGAGGATGCCTCAGTTCTTCGCGACGGGCGACTGGGACGGCGACAAGAAGACCGACATTGCGTTCAGCTCCCCAGCCTGCCATGACGTTGTCATTCTCAAGAACCTAGGCAAGGGCAAGTGGTCAATCCCTTATCGCGTCAATCTTCCGGCTGGCTCAAGCCCCTCAGTAATCAAGTTTGGGGATTTGAACGGTGACGGAAAAGACGACCTCGTCATCAACGACGACGAGCTGGAGAACATCTCAGTCGCGATTAGCAAGGGCATTCCGACGCCGGCAAGTCCCACAGGAATTTCGTTTGACCTCTTGGCGAACGCAAGCATGTTGAATCTCGGTCCCGCGCTTATCACCCAGCCCGTCCTGACCGACGCCACGACCGACTGTGGGACCCCAACTGCATCGCCAGCTTGCCGCCCCAAGGTTGGCGACGAGATCGACACCTCAGATGGAACTTGGGGTGGGTTCGATGATGCGGCAGCAGCCGGATTCGACTACAGCTTCACCTACACATGGGAGCGCAAGACTGCCAGCGGCACTTGGGCGACCATTCCAGGCCAGACGGCCAACGCCTACACCCTTCGCACGAGCGACATTAACTATCTAGTGCGAGCCTGTGTTACGGCTTACTCCGGCCAGTCAGGCGCTCGAATCCCGTCTGACCCGGCAGCCTGCTCAGGCGCCACGCGCAGCACGACGCGCTAGCGGCGTAGGAAAGACCGGAGCGCGCCAGCGCTCTCAAGCAGTGCGTCACGGGCTGACACTGATGCGCCCGTCATCTGCATGAAGCCATGGACTAGGTCCGGGAATCGCCGCTGGACAACGTCAACCCCAGCAGCTGTAAGCCGTGCACCGTAGGCCTCCCCTTCATCGCGCAGCGGATCAAAGCCAGCCGTAATGATCAGAGCTGGGGCGACCCCAGACAGGTCCTCGACTCGGATTGGCGAGACACGGGCGTTGCTGCGATTGTCAGCGCTGTCATCTATCTGCCCCGCGTACTGAAT
Source organism: uncultured Solirubrobacterales bacterium (assembly GCA_937973575.1). Lineage (GTDB taxonomy): Bacteria > Actinomycetota > Thermoleophilia > Solirubrobacterales > Solirubrobacteraceae > WLNJ01. Next base: position 2,588 of record CALJKH010000016.1, read on the forward strand.
TCCAAACCACTCCATCTGTTCCTCCGTCAGGAAGAACCCGTTGGAGAAAAGGCGCATTGACTCGCTCTGCTCAACAAAGTCAAGAGCGGGATAGATCAGGAACTGAGCAACCGGTGGCGGGGCGAGACTGCGGGCAGCATCAACAGCTGTAACCGCTGCGAGGTTGCCGCCAGCGCTATCGCCACCAACTGCAACGCGGGTGGGGTCGCTCCCAAGATCTGCTGCGTTTGCCACAGCCCAATCAAAGGCTGCTCGAGCGTCATCCGGGGCAGCCGGGAACGGGTGCTCGGGAGCAAGTCGATAGTCCACCGCTAGAACGTCTACCCCCGCATGAACGGAAAGAGCGCGGCAAACCGAATCGTGGGAGTCAAGGTCACCCAGAACGAATCCACCACCGTGGTAGAAGACGAGAAGCGGGTTTGGACCACCAAGCTCGGGTGAGCGATAGAAGCGAACCTTGATCTTCCCGGCTGGTCCATCAATCGCAAAGTTGCGAACCTCGGCGACTGATTCAGGCTGAGCTGAGCCAACGATTGCTTGGCGCGTGAGGAGAGCCCTCTCCTTCGCAAGCGGAAGCTTGCCAGGGGGTGGCGTGCCACCGCGTTTCTCGACGACAGAGAGAAGCAGCTGGGTTCCAGGATCAAGCACCTGGCCGTCAAGCCGTACTGGCTTGCCGCCAGCCAATCTCAGCTGCACAGCAGGCGACAGCAACGAGATGCCTCGGACTGCGACGGACTCAGCCTTCATCTGCCGGTCAAGTGCCGGTGCGCTTGGATCTCTCCGTGCCATGGCCGAGAGGCTACGCGATTCAGATGCGGACCCATGTTCGCGCCTATTCGCAGCCCGATCACGGTGGTACCGTCAGCCGTGTGAGCACGCAAGAGCAACCGCCAATTCCACCTACAGACCGCGCCGCATACCCGCACACCACAACGGTGCACACCCGTTGGCGTGACAACGATCTGTACGGGCATGTCAACAACGCCGTCTATTACGAGTACATGGACACTGCCATCAACGAGACGCTGATCCACGATGGCGGGTTGGACATTCACAACGGCCCTGTAATTGGGCTCTGCGTGCAATCGCACTGTGAGTTCCTTGGCCCACTTGACTACCCGGGAGCGGTTGATGTGTGCCTCAGGGTTGGCCACCTAGGCAAGAGCAGTGTGCGCTACGAGCTCGCAATCTTTGACGGCAGTTCTGGAAACGCGGCTGCAGTTGGCTGGTTTACCCATGTCTTCGTTGACCGTGAGTCACGGCGCCCGACGGAAATGGAACCTCAGCTTCGCGCAAGGCTTGAGGCGCTCAGAGCCCAGTCATGACGGATGTGCGCGCAGCAGTCCTGACGCGTACCGGCGATCACGGCCCCTACGCCAACACGAAGCCAATTGAGGTCCAAACCCTCAACCTCGCCGGACCTGGCCCCGGAGAGCTACAGATTGCGATCAGAGCAGCTGGGATTTGCCACTCAGACCTCTCAGTAATTGACGGCAACCGGCCCCGGCCAGTGCCAATGGTCTTGGGTCACGAGGCAGCAGGTGAAGTTCTAGCTGTAGGTAGCGGCGTCGAATCCTTCACAGTTGGTGATCGGGTTGTTCTCGCATTCATGCCGTCATGCGGCGAATGCGAGTCTTGCGTGAACGGAAGAGCAGCTCTCTGTGAACCTGGAGCAGCCGCCAATGCCGCAGGCACTCTCCTCTCCGGCGACCGCAGATGGACAGACCCGTCGGGCGACCATCCTCACCACCATCTGGGTGTAAGCGCCTTCTCTGAACAGGTAGTCGTGTCAGAAAAGTCCGCGGTACTAATCCCCGACGACATGCCGTTTGATGTTGCTGCCGTCTTTGGCTGCGCAGCGCTAACTGGAGTTGGAGCTGCACTAAACGCGGCCGAGGTTAAGCCGGGCGAGTCCGTCGCGATTTTCGGGCTCGGTGGCGTTGGCCTCTCCGCCTTACTCGGCGCAAAGCTTGCGGGTGCTGCACAGATCATCGCTGTCGACCCAGTTCCTTCCAAGCGCAGCCTTGCGCTGGAGCTCGGAGCCACCGTGGCACTTGACGGCGGCGACGACACAGTTAGCGCGATCGTTGAGGCGTCAGATGGCGGCGTCCATAAGGCGATCGAAACAGCGGGCTCTGCCCGAGTACTCGAGGCCGCATATTCAGCCACTCGCCGCGGAGGCACGACAGTCACCGTCGGCCTTCCACACCCCGATGACGAACTTAGGATCAAAGCAGTAAGCCTTGTGGCTGAGGAAAAGACTCTGAGAGGCTCGTACCTGGGCTCCGGCAATCCAGCGGTGATGCTCCCTCAGCTATTTGCCCACTGGCAGGCCGGGGATCTCCCAGTTGAACGGCTGATTACTCACAGGCTCACGCTTGACGAGATCAATGATGGTTTCGACAGACTCGCCTCAGGCGAAGCTGTACGCCAAATCATTACTCCCTGATCTAAGGGCGGGCGCAGGGCGGGTTTTGCTTAGTACCGATTGACCAGACCGTCCATCCGGGCGTGCGTGCGATTCGAATCGCCCTCAAGTTGTGCTCTGAGATCTGCTTAAAAAGGCGTGTCAACCGCCTATTCGCGACAGCGATGGTTATCGGGGCATTCCACGAGTGGAGTCCACCGATTCCAGTTCGCGTCAAAGTCTGTAGCTGGAGATCGAGAATCCAAGCGGCAGAGGAAACTTCCGCCGTCGGATCCGTAGTGAACCTGCCGCATTCAAGGATTCGAGTGCGGCCACCCGCGGCCGCGATGGCTGGCTTGAGGGTGCTGTCCTCCCTGTGGCGAACTTGGTACCAGTCGAAGCTTTCGCGATCGAGTTTGAGAGCCGTTGGCCCAGCAGCCGCAACGAGTCCGGCGAGCAGAAGAACTGTCAGACCAGTCTTTGCCCACCACTGTTTAGGCAGGTTCGCAAGCCTTCCTAACCCAATGCCAGCAAGCGCGAAGAGCGGCGGAAGGACTGGGACGACATAGCGAGGCACTCCCGGGTAAGCAATGAACTGGGTTGCGAGAACGATTGATCCGCCGACGACAAGGACCGTCAGCCCGAGCAGCTTCGACACCTTGTCGGACCAAATCCAAGCCGCGATGAACGCAAGCACGCCTAGTCCCACAATCACCGATTGCACGGGAAGTCGGGCCAGAATCTCCAGTCCAGGCTCGGCTGCGGCTTGGATCTTCAGAGGCTCTTCGCTTTTATCCGCCTTAGCGAGTAGGCCGAGAGGCTTGCCGGTGCCAATCCAGTCACCGCCAATCCAGAGCAGTGTCGTGACTACCAGCCCAAGGCTGAACCAGACAAGGGACAGCCTTCGCTTTGCCACCTGCCAGATCCCCCACGGCAGCACTGCTGCAAGTGCCTCCGGCCGCCCGAGGACAGCAACCAATCCAGCAACCCAGGCTCGCACCGGTTTCTCTTCAACGGCCCACACCACGGCGAGCATCAACATCAGTGCTGAAACCGGCTCAGATAGCCCGCCCACATAGACGAACACCTCAGGGACAAGGACCGTCGCTGCTGCAGCAAGTACACCGCCAGGGATTCCAGCTGAAAGGCGGCCTAGCCGCCAGCCAGCAAACGGGATGAGCAGGAGGGCAGTACGTTCAATCCAAAGCCATGCGATCGGAGCCGTGTCCCCGCCAAACCAATTGAATGGAAGCGCCATCACCACCGGCAGTGGCTTCCACCCTGAGGCGCCTCCGCTATTGAACGCGACGACTGACTCGCCAGCGAGCTGCCTAGACCAAACAAGCCACGACCAAGGGTCGTAAGTCGGCTGACGAGCCCAGAGAAGGCTTAGGCCAGCAACCGAAAAGCAAAAGAGGAAGGCCGCGATCGGTAAGTATCGATCACTCTTACGGGGGGAGTCCACAGCATCACTCTACGACTAAGGAATAGCGGGGGCAGGATTCGAACCTGCGACCTTCGGGTTATGAGCCCGACGAGCTACCTGACTGCTCCACCCCGCGGCGGTCTGTCCAGTGTAGTCAAAACTCTGCTCCGCACACGAGCCGCAAGCAGGTTTTTGGCCGAACTTCGTCAGCTTCCAGTTCCGCTAAGCGAGATCGCCCTCGGCCCAAGGCCGTCGTTCGCAGTGATGTAAAGCTGCGCAGAGGCCGAACCAACCTCCGTTGGAGCAAAGTAGACAGACAGCGTGATCGTCTTACCCGGAAGGATCCTTGACCCCTCGTTAAGAGATGACCCCACGCTGAAGCCACCGCCAGCTGGCTGCTTGAACTTAGTGAGCGTTATTGGCACGCCACCTGTGTTCTTGAACGCAACCGTCTTCCGCACGCTCGCTCCCCGCTTAACCCTGCCGAAGGCAACCCCGGTCTGACTAAGCGAAAGCCTGCCTGCGACGGCCGCGGAGCCCGTGACGGTGAGGAGCCGTGCTGTGGTGGCCTCGTTGCCGTTCGTAGTGAAAGCAATCTTCCCGCTAAGAGATCCCACTTTGCGAGGGGTCCACAGCAGCTCAAGAGTTCGCGACCCATCCACAGGGATTGTGAATGGAGTAGTCGCGTTGAAGCCAAGCTTCATGAAGCCACTTGGCAACTTCAGCTTGCTGACGGTAAGACTCTCCGACCCTTGGTTGGAAAGCGTGACGCTTGCCCGCGCTGTCTGATTAACAACTACCGGGCCGAATTCCATCAACTTGGAGACGACTCCAAGGTAGGGGCCTATAGCTCGATTGCGAGCGGTGATCGCGAATGTCGAAACACCGTCCGGAGTCGTTACTCGCAGGTTGGCGCCTCGGTTCCCAACGGCGCTAGAGGTGAAGCTGATCGGAACCGAGAGAGTGTCCCCGGCGTTTAGAGTCAGCGGCAGAACGGGTTTTGGAGTGTCTAGCGTGAACCCTGCAGCGGAATCGAGGCTAAGCGACCTCACCGTGATCCCGTCTCGGTAGGCGCGAAGAGTGACGCTTCCCTTGAGGACATGGCCGGCCGTCGTTACCCCGACTGAACTGGAGTCAATCCCAAGAGTCACTGGCGCTGGGGTCCCGAATCCAATGACCTTGCCTTCAAGGTTGCCCACATAGATCCGGCCATCCCCGACTCCCGGCGGTGAATATCGCGTCCCTTGACCGACCGCCCAAGACTTCAGAGGCTGCATGTCACGGCCACAGATAGGCGAGCCGTCGTAGACCCTCAGTTCCGTACCCCAACCGTCGCGATAGCCCATTGTTAATACCCAGACCAATACCGACCCAGCCTTGGCAGAGTTCGATGTGACAACCGCGGGGCTCGAGCCGAGCCCAACTGGCGCGCCGTTGGTAGTCGCGCAGAACCCCATGTGAGGGATCCCCGTCGAATCCACCTGACGCCGATAAGAATCCAAACCATTGGACGTAACGACATACATCCAGCCGCCATCACCAGCAAAGATTGATGGCTTCCCCCAAACTCCGGCCCGGGTTGGTCCCTTGTCAACTGCCTGATCAGTGCCGCCAAGGCCCATTGCGAAGCCTCCAAGCGAGTCACGATCGAGCGTGTAGACAATTCCCTCCTTGCCGACGACGCTCAGCAGCTTCGGTGCCTTGCGTGTGCCGAACGAAGCGGGAAGGACTACGGGTCCACCTGAGGCGAAGTCCGCATCGGAGTTGTCCAACTGGTCGGCGAGGCTTGGGGTGAAGAAATCACTGGCGGCAAGCGTCCCGTCGGCTTGGAGGGACAGCCGAACGATCGATTCCGATAGCCCACCAGGTGGCGTGCTCCCCGGGATCTGACCCAATGGCCCAGGCGTGGCGTTGTCCCCAAAGCCATTACCAGTGGCGAAGAGCAAGCTTCCGGGGCCATCAGAGGCAAGCCCCGTACCGGCTTGCCAGATTCCTCCGCCGCGAACATCTGAAGGGACATCCACCCAACGGGCTGTCGTCTGACCGGCGGTCGTAACCCGGAAGATCCAACCTCGATAGGGGCCGTTATCGCAATGCCCGCCGAAGGCGAGGTAGACAGCTCCATCCTGCAGCAGGATGCCTGGGCGCTGAAGCTCCCAAAGACCATCAAAACTCACGTCAGGAAGATTGTCCGCTGCGCCGCCAATCACAACCGGGAATCCGGACTTCTCAACCCCCGATGTGACGTCAACTGCGTGAAGTAACCAGGTGCCGTTTGAATAGGTGGGATCGCTGTCTCCCACCTTCGTTGTCATGTAGGCGGTCCCTGAACCAGCCGGGTCAATAACCGGCGTCGAAGTACTGCCAACGGTTGGAGTCAGATCCCCGCATCCCGCATAACCAGGATTGAAGGGAACACCAAAGTGGTTGGTCCAACGGATGTGCCCGTCAACGGGGTCGAGTCCATAAGCAGTGTTGTTCTCAGTTGTTGCGAACACCGTGTTATTGGACAGCAGAGGCTGCGCGAACACCTGCCCATCAAGCTGAGTGGAGAAGACCTGCCCAAAGTTAGAACTGGTTACCGCGCTGGTTGTGAGCGATGGTTGGTCTGGGTACCAGCCAGTCCGAGCATCATCGTGGAGATTGGTTACCCCGCCAGCCGTCGCAACCGCAGGCGCGAGAAGCGTCGTCAAGACTGAGGCCAGCAGCGCTCGACGTGCGATGCGGGCCGAACCCGCGGGGAGAACATGCCTACTTATGGTCTTCACAGCCCCAATGTTTGCAGTTGTCGTGCAGAATCACGCCTATGGCGCATTGCTTCATCACTAGGGCCTTGCCGGGGGACGCCGCATCGCGAATCACTGATGCTGGCCACTCGGTAGACATTTGGGACCAGCGGACTCCCCCACCAGCTGATGTTCTGGCCAGTCGCACTGCGTCTGCCGATGGACTCCTCTGCATGCTCACTGACCCGGTTAACGCGGATCTCTTGGATGCAGCTCCAAGCCTGCGAGTCGTGTCCACACTGGCAGCAGGCTTCGACAACATTGACCTTGCTGAATGCGAGTCGCGTGGAATTGCGGTTGGCAACACTCCCGGCGTGTTGACTGACGCAACAGCAGACCTGACGATGGCTCTGCTGCTGGCCCTTGCCCGCCGCTTGCCGGAGGCGATCGCCGCAGTGAACGACGGCGAATGGCTTACATGGGAGCCCGAGTTCCTGCTCGGGATGGAGCTTCGGGATCGAACCTTGGGCATCATCGGATCCGGGCGGATTGGCAGCGCAGTCGCCGAGCGTGCCCGGGCATTTGGGATGAAGGTGATTGAGAGTGGCAGGCAGGATGGAAACAACCCGGGCTTGCCGTTGGACGAGCTCCTCACAAAGTCAGACATCGTCAGCCTCCACTGCCCCCTGACCGATGCAACACGGGGGCTCGTCAACTCTGACTTCCTTTCCAAGATGCAGCCGCATGCACTGCTGGTCAACACTGCCCGTGGTCAGGTGCTCGACCAGGTCGCTCTTGCGGATGCACTTCGAAGCGGCACCATCGCCGGGGCCGCCCTGGACGTCACCGACCCAGAGCCGTTGCCACCAACAGACCCACTCCTGACAGCACCCAACCTGATCGTCATCCCCCACCTTGGTTCCGCAACCCACCGGACGCGTGAGGCAATGGCAGACATCGCAGTGGACAATCTCCTTGCCGGACTGGCCGGTGAACCACTCCCACACAGGATTGCCTGATGACAGAGCCCGAGCTTTACGCAGCAGTTGACATCGGCACCAACTCAACAAGGCTCCTCGTCTGCTCAGTGACCCAACCAGCGGATGGTGGAAGGCCACAGATAGCTGATCTCGAACGGCATTCGACCGTCACCCGGCTCGGCGATGGCGTGGATTCCACTGGCACCCTGTCGGCAGAGGCAATGGAGCGTGTCCTGACGGTGCTTGAGGACTACCGCAAGGTCATTGACCTGTACCCCGTCAGGCAGCCGACCGGCGTGCTGACCAGTGCCGGCCGTGACGCCGCCAACGGGCAGGACCTATGTGACCAGATACTCGACCGGACTGGAATCCAGGTGAGGCTGATCGGCGGTGATGAGGAGGCGAACCTGAGCTTCTCCGGCGCTACCAGCGAGGTCTCCGCTGACGGCCGCACTCTGCTTGTGGTGGATGTAGGCGGCGGCTCAACCGAGTTGATCACCGGCTCCGTCGGCCATGTCGCCTTCCACACTTCGCTGGATGCGGGCGTCGTGCGCCACAGTGAGCGTTACCTCCACTCCGACCCACCGACGGCGGCGGAGTTGGCTGAAGCAGCCACGGAGATCACCTCATTGCTTGCTGCGACTGTGCCCTTGGAGGTGCGTGAGTCAGTAGATGCCTGTATTGCCGTAGCGGGCACTGCGACGACTCTGTCGGCCATCGACCAGGAGCTTGAGCCCTACGACCCCAACCGGGTCCATGGGGCTACCGTCGATTTCGAAAGGTCGCAGCAGATCCTTGACAGGATCGCCTCGCTCCCGTTGAGCGAGAGGCGTGAAGTGGCGGGCCTGCACCCCGACCGTGCACCGACAGCAGTCGCTGGGGCCGTGATTCTCTGCGAGGTACTTGACTTCTTCGAGCTGGACGAGTTCGAGGCCTCAGAGCACGACATCCTGCGTGGCGAGGTGCTGCGCAGCCTGACCTCCCAATCGCCCTGAACATCCCACATGTCAGAGGCCCTAGATAGCCTCCCGGCCATGAATAAACACGCTCGTATCTCAACCGCGGCGCTCTGCGCCACAGCAGCAGTCTTCGCAATTCCAGCATCAGCAAGTGCTGCAACCTCCGGAACTATCACTGTCAAGGCCCCCGCATGCTCTAAGGCATCTACAGCCAAGGTCACTGTGACGGCGACGTCGAAGAACGGCGAGCCGGTAGAGGCCCTGGCAGTGTCACTCGGTTCCCTGTCATTTGCCAGCTCAGCAACACCCCCGAAGATTCTCTTCTCTCTGCAATCGATATCCGCCAAGCCTTCGATCAGCGGCAAGGTACCGGTCGGCAAGAAGATCACTGCAACGGGCCTTTTCAGCGGTGTAGGCGGAGGTTTCTTGTCAAAGACCTTCACCGTCAAGAAGTGCGCAGCCTTCACCGGCTGACCCACCGCCACACCAACCAAGCCTGACCATCGGGCCTCGCAACCACACTAGCGGCTGCGGGGCCCGAGTTTTGCTGTGCTCTGAGGGCGCTCGAGCCGATACCTCCACTAGCCTTCCACCAATGCAAAAACATAGTCGTATCTCAATCGCGGCCCTCGCCGCCACAGCAGCACTCTTCGC
>CALJKH010000017.1 GCA_937973575.1 uncultured Solirubrobacterales bacterium
CTGCTGCAACTACTCTGCGGGCGTCCTCTGCCTGTCGGCCGCTGACTGCCGCGACCACGTTGTACATGCGGGTCATCGTGATCATCAGGCTGCGAGTCGGTACTGGAACGCTTGCGTCACGCGCGTCTCTGACTATTGGGGCAAGGGTGCCGTCGACATCAAGCAGGACCGCAGTCGATTCGGGATTGGCCAGTAGCGGCTGGATCGCTTCATCGAGTGACTGATTAAGTGACACACGCCTAGTATGCCCCCAGTGAAAGACCCCGGAATGTCCCGTCTTGTTCTTATTGGCGTTTGCGCGGGGTTCCTCAGCGGTCTGCTTGGTGTTGGCGGTGGCGTAATCATCGTCCCGCTGTTGGTTCTGTGGCTTGGTTGGAACCAGAAAAAGGGCCAGGCAACCTCACTTGCCGCAGTGTTCTTCATCGCGATTTATGCCTCGACGGCGTACGCCATAGAAGGCCATGTTGATGTTGCTCGCGCCGCGCTAATCGGGATTCCCGCGCTTGTCGGTGTTCTAGTCGGAACTCGCTTTGCTGCTCGCCTCAAGTCCGACACGCTGGGCCTGATGTTCGCCGGATTCCAAGTCACGATCGCAGTTCTTATGTTCGTCAAATGATCTGGCAGTCGATCATCGCCGGTGTTGCAGCAGGAGTCCTTTCGGGACTTTTCGGCGTTGGCGGCGGCGCGATCTTCGTACCTGCGTTGGTCCTTATCTTCGGAGTCGCCCAACTCGATGCCGAGGGAACTTCACTTCTGGCGATGATCCCGGTAGCACTGCTCGGCGCGGTAACGCAGTCGCGAAGCGGCCTTGTGGCCTGGCGCCCTGCGCTTGTGATTGGCCTCACAGCCGGTGTTGGCGTACTCGCGGGCAGTGTTCTGGCAACCCATGTTTCACAGGCTGAGCTGCGACGGATCTTCGCCGTGTTCCTGCTGTTTGTCGCTGCGCAGCTCGCAACTAGATCGTGGAGGGACCGCAAGAAGCGACTGTCTTGAGTCGATTCAACTTGCGGAAGCGTCAAATGAGCGCTGGTACGGTGTTCGAACGAGTATCAAGATGCAGGGAGGGCGCGGAACCATTGCGGTTCACGCGTGTTGGAACAGTTGGGATGAGATTCAAAGGACTATCAGCGGCATTAGCCGCCGCCATTCTTTCGACCGCTTTCGCCGGTTCAGCTGATGCTGCGGTGAGGCCGCTTTGGCTTGGGGCAGAGGAGCTTGCTGTGCTCGGTTCTGGCGAAGGCGCGCCGGAAGCGATCTCTAATCGGATCGCCTCGACGAAGTCTAAATACCAGCGAATCTCCGTCTCATGGCGTGAGCTTCAACCCACTCGACCATCGAGCGCTAGTGGCTGGGAAGACTCCAACTTCGACCAAGGCGCGATCAGCCAGCTCGACGATGCGATTCGGGCTGCGAGCTGCCCAGCTGAATGTACGACTGTGACTGGGGCCGGGCTTCAGGTGATCCTCCAGGTTGAGGGAGCTCCCGATTGGGCTGAAGGGCCAGCGCGTCCCGACGTTGGCGTTGAGGGAACTGAACTAAATCGTCACCCTGGCGCGTGGAAGCCGGACCCAGTCGCATTCGGCAACCTCGCCCATGCTCTTGCGAACCGTTACGACGGCACGCACAACGCTTCAGGCACAAACCACCTGCTGCCCAAGGTCTCCTATTTCCAAGCGTGGAATGAGCCAAACCTCTCAACCCACCTTGCGCCTCAGTACGACGGCGCCTTTCACCATGTTGCTGATGGGACCTACCGAGATCTACTCAACGCATTCCATGACGGCATCGTTGCTTCCGGCAGAAGCGATGCGAAGACTGTCGCCGCTGGGATGTCACCTTTCGGGCACCCAGTTGGCGTGTTCCAGGGAAGCGATCCACAGGATTTCGCACGCTCAGTGCTTTGCGTCAAGCAGACGAAGCGCGTCTGGTCGGCGATCGCCTCATGTGGCCCAGTCAAGTTCGACATCTGGGCGCAACACCCGTACGACTTGCAATCAACTCCGTCGCGCAAGCCGGACTACCTTGGCCACCGTGGAGTTATGGCTGACCTACCAGCGTTCAAGGCAGCGCTAGGGGCAGCAGTCCGTCTTGGTACCGCCCAGCCAGCAGTTGCAAAGCCGCTTTGGGTAACTGAGTTCGACTGGTGGACGAACCCGCCAAGCGTTCGGTACGGGAAGCCCGAGCCGCTCGCCTCGCGCTACACAGCTGACAGTCTCTGGCGTGCTTGGCAGGCAGGCGCAGACACACTTGTTTGGTACGGCCTGCGAGACAACGTCAACTGGATGGGCGGCCTCTGGCGCGCTAGCCAGTACGTGTCGCCGCGCGACCTGACCCCGGCGATCATCGATGCGGACAAGGCCAAGCCTTTGCTTCGCGCATTCACTTGGCCGTTCCGCGAGGTTCCCGGTAAGACCCCTTATGCGTGGGGTGTGGTGCCATGTCGCCTTGCTGGCCAGAGGGTTGTTATCCAACAGGTTGTCCGGAAGAAGTGGCGCAACATTGCAGCTACATCGAGCTCGCCGTCCGGCACCTTCGTTGCGGCACTCAACCGGAAGGGGAAGGGAATTGGCCGTTGGCGAGCTGTTGGCCCTTCCAGATGCGGCGGCGCTAGCCCGGAGTGGAACAGTGGCTGGTAGAGATCCAAACTCCGGAAACAGAAGCGATTCGCAAATTTATTTGCCCCTGACCGTCGCGTTTTTCGTCGGTAACTGGTACAAGAAGCGTAGGGAAACCCATGTTTCCCATGAGCTCGCAGGGAGCACCGTATGAGGATCCATAAATTCCAGCGTTATTACTTGGGTCTTGCGACCGTTATTGCTGCTGCCGTAATGGCCGCGCCTGCCTCAGCTGCCGTGACTCTTCCGGTCAACCCCTACCTGCCTATTCCGGGCGTTTCGTGCCCTGCTGGAACGACTCAGCTCACAGACACGGTTGCCCGTATCGACGCTCTCTGCACAGTCACCTGGGACCTTTGGAAATCGGTCGGCGGGTCTGTGCCCAAGCCACCGGAGATCACCAACATCGACACCGGCCCGATCATCATTCCGGTAGATCGGAAGAGCACACGT